>JAIDJD010000328.1:0-1288 GCA_029052375.1 Duncaniella sp.
ACTATAAGGCTCTCGCCGTCATCTTTCTGCCTGTCTTGCTGATTCTCGCCCAGAAAGAGACAGGCTCGGCCCTTGTCTATATGTCGCTCTTCTTTGTCCTCTACAGAGAGGGCATGAGCGGGCTTGTGCTGCTTGCCGCGCTGTGTGCCGTCATCTTCTTTGTTGTTGAGATCAAGTTCACAGGTTCGCTCGTCATGGGCATCCCTATGGGCCAGGCTGTGGTCTTTATCATGGTGATGGTGCTCATTGTGGCCATGCTTGCCATCTACTGCAAGCAGGCCGAGGCCGCGCGCAACACATTCCTGTGGTTTGCAGGCTGCGGCGCCCTCTGCACGGCGCTCACGCTCTTCGGCCTCGAGGTGCCCGGCCTTCTCTTTTTCCTCGCCTCTATAGGCGTGGCTCTTGTCTACTGCCTCTTGCTGATGTTCAAGACCAAGGCCAGAAACATAATCATCACCGTCTCGGCGGCGGTCATCTCCATCGTCTTCCTGTTTTCAGTCAACTATGTCTTCACCGGAGTGCTCCAGCCCCACCAGCAGCAGCGCATCCGCGTGGCTCTCGGCGTAGAGGACGACATCAAGGCCGCCGGCTATAATGTAAACCAGTCCAAGATTGCCATCGGCTCCGGAGGCCTGACGGGCAAGGGATTTCTCAACGGCACACAGACAAAGCTCAAATATGTCCCCGAACAGCATACAGACTTCATCTACTGCACCATAGGCGAGGAAGAAGGCTTCGTAGGCTCTTCGGCAGTCCTCTTGCTGTTCCTTGTGCTCATACTGCGCGTTCTCGCCATAGGCGAGCGCCAGCCCACAGCGTTCGGGCGCGTGTATGCCTACTGTGTGGCAAGCTATTTCATCTTCCACATAGGCATAAATATAGGCATGGTGATAGGCCTTTGCCCTGTCATTGGCATCCCGTTGCCGTTCTTCAGTTATGGAGGCTCCTCGCTCTGGGGCTTTACATTTCTCCTCTTCATCCTTCTGCGCATCGACGCCTCGCGCCGCGACCGCTCGATGTGACCATCATTGTCCCGACATATACAAATATCTCGATCAGATATGGCAAAGACACCGGCAGAAACCCCGCTGATGAAGCAATACTACCAGATGAAGGAGAAGCATCCCGACGCTATACTCCTCTACAGGGTAGGAGATTTCTACGAGACATTCTCGTCGGATGCCGTGACCACCTCGGAGATTCTCGGCATCACTCTCACGAGGCGTGCAGGCACTGAGCTTGCAGGCTTCCCCTATCATGCGCTCGACACATACCTGCCCAAGCTCGT
>JAIDJD010000328.1:1298-1545 GCA_029052375.1 Duncaniella sp.
GCGAGTGGCCATATGCGAGCAGCTCGAAGATCCGAAGGCTACAAAAAAGCTTGTCAAGCGCGGCATCACAGAGCTCGTCACTCCGGGTGTGGCCCTGGACGACAATGTGCTCAACCACAAGGAGAACAACTTTCTCTGCGCCATACATTTCTGCAAACAGCTTACCGGAGTCGCTTTTCTCGACATCTCCACAGGCGAGTTTCTTACGGCCGAGGGCTCTGAAGAGTATGTGGCTAAACTGATGACC
>JAIDJD010000329.1 GCA_029052375.1 Duncaniella sp.
TACTACATCAACTTCACATTCACCCGCAATGGAGTTGAAAGCTCGGCCCCTATAAAAGGCTGGATAACGACAGGCCAAAGGCGCATCCCCCTGAAAGTGGAAGGCAAGCTCCCCGTAGGCAAAGTAAGAGCGCTCTATACCGGACCAAACCCATGACGATGTCGCGCGAAATCCGCATCATAGCCACCACAGACCTTCACGGCCTCTTCTACGACGGCCATCATACACCTCGCCCTGCCGGCTCGCTGGCCGGGGTGAGGCATTTTGTAAATGAGGCCCGCAAAGAATATCCGGGGCCTCTGTTTTTGGCCGACGCCGGAGACTTCATAGGCGGAGGCCTTGCTGTCTGGCACGGCATCTACGATAATCCGGGCGCGACAGACATATCCCCGGGACGTGTCGGCTATGACGCGATGGCTCCGGGCAACCACGACCTCGACATCGGCCTCTCGCGCTTCGGACGCTATGCCGCGGCGGCAGGCACCCCAATGGTGGCGGCCAACGTCTCGGGCGCCTCGCCATACGTCAGGCCATACACAGTCGTATCCCGCGGCGGCGTCAGCATAGGGTTTGCAGGGTGGACGACAGCCGAGACACAGCCTCTGATGGACTCATTCAGCGTATCCGGGGATATTGACAGCGTCCGCAAGGCCATCGACAGCCTCGGACGCGGGCCCGGGCCTGACCTCACCGTCCTCCTTGCCCATGCCGGGCCGGATGAATGCCGCACGATTTTATCGGAGGTCGACGGCTTCGACCTTGCCATTTGCGGCCACGAACACTCTACACGCGGCGTGTACACAGGCCCCGGCGGTGTGCCGATTGTCAACCCCGGCCCATACGGACTCACCCTGGCCGACATATGCGTAGACCTGCCGTCACGCAAGGCCGAGGCCAAGATAGTCAGCCTCGCTCACCATCCCTGCCCGATGCCCGGCGCCCTTGTCGAAGCGGACGCCAGGACTCTCATACCCGAGACAGCTCCCCGCTCTCTCGACGAGGCCATACACCGTTGTGTCCACTCGCTCGGAGCCGACATATCCGTCACCGACATCTCAGGCATCACCCTGTCTGGTCCGCTCACCGTAGGCCAATCTTTCCGCATCCTTCCCTACGACGACAGGCTTGCCTATTTCGAGGTGCCCGCAGGCTGGCGGCCGGACGGCGAGACTTTTTCTGTCTCAGTCTCCAGGAGCATACCAGCGTCGGGCACGGCAATGGCCATCGCAACCGTACACACATATGCACTGATGGGAAAGCCCGGGCGCCTGACATCGGTCTCTCCCCTCCCGCTCAGAAGCCACCTGCTTGACTTCTTCGGCAGATGAAAGACCGACATTCCATAAAAAATGCTTCCGGCAAGCAATTAACTTTCACAATTATTTTATTTGAGACCGAGTTTTTTGTAACTTTGTGCGCGTAACCCCAATAGATACATTTATTTTTTTCTATGAAAACTGCTTTAATCACCGGTATCACCGGCCAGGACGGCTCATTCCTCGCAGAATTTCTTCTTGACAAGGGCTATGATGTACACGGTACCATCAGACGCTCTTCTGTAGACTACCGCGAGCGCATAGCCCATCTCGAGGGCAAACCCCACTTCCACCTCCACTACGCCGACCTTGGCGACTCCATGTCTATCATCCAGGTGCTCAACAAGGTGAAGCCCGACGAGGTCTACAACCTTGCCGCGCAGAGCCACGTGCAGGTATCGTTTGACTCTCCCGAGTTCACCGCCGACGTCGACGCCACCGGCGTGCTCCGCATCCTCGAAGGCATCCGCCAGTGCGGACTGGCCGAAACCTGCCGGTTCTACCAGGCTTCCACCTCCGAACTCTACGGCAAGGTAGAGGAAGTGCCTCAGAACGAGAACACCCCCTTCCACCCCTACTCTCCATACGCCGTCGCCAAGCTTTACGGCTTCTGGATTGTCAAGGAATATCGCGAGGCATACAATATGTTTGCCTGCTCGGGCATCCTCTTCAACCACGAGTCTGAGCGTCGCGGCGAGACATTCGTAACCCGCAAGATAACCCTCGCGGCGGCACGCATAGCCCAGGGCAAACAGGAAAAACTGTATCTTGGCAATCTCTCATCGCTCCGCGACTGGGGCTATGCCAAGGACTATGTAGAGTGTATGTGGCTCATACTCCAGCAGGCCGAGCCCGAAGACTTCGTCATCGCCACCGGCGAGCAGCACTCGGTACGCGAGTTCTGTCTCTACGCATTCCGCCGCGCAGGCATCGAGCTGCGCTTCGAGGGCGAGGGCGAAAACGAGAAGGGCATCGACGTCAAGACCGGCAAGGCAGTGATCGAGGTTTCGCCCGACTTCTACCGTCCCACGGATGTCGTCAATCTCTGGGGCGACCCCACCAAAGCCAAGCAGAAACTCGGCTGGGATCCCGCAAAGAAGACCTCGTTCGAACAGCTTGTCAATCTTATGGTGGACGCCGACATGGCCAAAGTTGCCATCGAGCGTGCCGGCGAACAGGTGCGCACCAACCTCGCCGAGTATCTCGAGAAGGGCATCGTGAAATAAGAGATTGCACCGCAGTCCACGCCAAGACACACTTCTTTCAACTCTCTATACACCAGGCACCCCGGGCAGAGACCGAGCCGCGTCTCGGCCCGCGGGCGCCATTTTTCTTGTCCGGCACGCCGAAAAACCGTAATTTTGCACCATGGAATCCAGATATGTCTATTCTACACTCCCCGGCGGGCTGAGGATTGTCGTCGACCACCGCCCGGCCGCAGAGGTCGACCATTGCGGACTGGCCGTCAACGCAGGGTCGCGCGACGAACGGCCCGAACAGTACGGCCTGGCCCACTTTGTGGAGCATACCATCTTCAAGGGGACGCGCAGGCGGCGCTCATGGCACATACTCAACCGCATGGAGGCCGTCGGCGGCGAGCTCAACGCCTACACCACCAAGGAGGAGACCATGCTCTACTCCACATTCCCCTCCGGCAACCTTGCGAGGGCCCTCGACCTCATCTCAGACCTTGTGACAGACTCGCTCTTTCCGGAACGCGAGCTCGAGAAGGAGCGCCAGGTGGTAGAGGACGAGATAGACACATACCTCGACATACCCTCGGAGGGAATCTATGACGACTTCGACGAGCTGATATTCAAGGGCTCTCAGCTGGCCCACCCCATACTCGGCACCCGTGCCACCCTCGCGGGCCTCGGCTCGCAGGCTTGCCGCGAATGGCTCGAGACCTTTTATGTCCCGGACAACATGGTGCTGTTCTACTCGGGCCGAACGTCGCCCGAACGGTTTGTCCGAATGGCCGAGAGGTATTTCTCAGGCCTGACGCGCACCTCCGTGCGACCTGCGCGCGTGGCCCCGGCGCCAGTGTCGAGATTTGACGAAACCGAAAGCATAGAGAGCCACCAGGCACACACCCTGCTGGGATGTGTCATCCCCGGCATAACCTCGCCAGACAGATACGCAATGGCCCTGCTGACCAACATACTCGGAGGCCCGGGCATGAACTCGATGCTCAATGTGGCCCTCAGAGAGAAGCGAGGCCTTGTCTACGCCGTAGACGCCTCGACATCCATGCTGACAGACTGCGGGCTCATGACCATATATTACGGCTGTGACCCCGAAGACTCGGCACGGTGCAGGAAACTCGTGCTCGACACCATCACAGGCCTTGCAGACCGACAGCTGACCGCACGCCAGCTAGACGCGGCCAAGAAGCAGTATCTCGGACAGCTCACCGTTGGCTCGCTTAACACCGAACAGCTTGCCCTCGGCATGGCACGCTCCACTATGCTGACAGGCCGCGTCAGACCGCGCCGGGAAATCAACGAGGCAATCATGGCCGTCACACCCGCCAAGATTTCAGAAATAGCCTCGGGGCTGAGAATGTCGACCCTGACACTCCACTGATACAGACAGATAATACAGATTCTCCCCGCCGGCCCCCAAGACCGGCGGGGAGAATCTGGTTAAATATTTATATGGGAAATCGTCAGGGAATCAGAGCTACCTGCACCAGCGGCGGACAAAGTCGCTGAGCTCACGGCCCTGGAGCAGACCGTTGGCGAGCAGGGCAAGGTCGATGGCCTGGCGCACGACAGGATGGGCCGAGGCAAAACCGCCAACAATCTTCTCCTGCTCCTTGCGGGCATTCTCGACTGAGGCCATGAGGGCGCTCTCCTCGTTCTTCTGCTCGTCGGTGGGCTTGTTGTCCTTGATGGCGGCGCGCAGGTCGGCCAGCTTGCGGTTGTCGTTCTCCACAGACTCGCGCAGGGGCTTGAGCTCGGCGCCGACCTTCTCCTCAGCCTCCTTGAGCACCTTGGCCACAAGGGGGTTGGATGTGTTGACTATGAGGTTGTAGCTGTCAGGCAACTCGGCATAGAAAGCCATGCCGGGCTGTGTGGCGGCCATATCCTTCATTCGGCGCATATACTCGTTCTGGGTTATCATCACAGGCTCGGCTTCGGGGTCGAGGCTCTGGAGCGCTACAAGGAACTCGCTCTTCTCCAGCTTGGGGAGCTGGGTGCGGAACATCGAGGAGAGAGTCTCTACCTGTGCGGGCTCGAGGCCTGAGTTCTCCTCTTCCTCCTTGGGTATGAGCCTCGAAGCCACATCAGAGTCCACGCGGACAAAGCGTGTCTTCTCTATCTTGCTCTCGAGCATGGAGATGAAGTGGCCGTCGAGCTGACCGTCCATCACGAGGACGTTGTAGCCCTTCTCTTCTGCCCCCTTGATATAGCTGTACTGGGCTGTCGGGTCGGTGGTGTAGATATAGACCACATCGCCGTCCTTGTCGGTCTGAGTGGCCTCGACCACCTTGCGGTATTCCTCGAGGGTGAAATACTTGCCCTCGGTGTCCTTGAGCAGGGCGAACTTGAGAGCCGAGTCGCAGAACTTCTCATCCGTGAGCATACCGTACTGGATGAAGATGCGGATGTCGTCCCACTTGGCCTCGAAGTCGGCACGGTCGGCCTTGAACAGCTCCTCGAGTCGCGAAGCGACCTTCTTGGTGATGTAGCCTGAGATTTTCTTGACTGCACGGTCGCTCTGGAGATATGAACGCGACACATTGAGGGGGATGTCGGGCGAGTCGATGACACCCTGGAGGAGTGTCATGAACTCAGGCACGACGCCCTCGACAGAGTCGGTGACGTACACCTGGTTGCAGTAGAGCTGTATGCGGTCTTTGCGCACCTGTCGCTTATACCCATCTGACGCTGCCGA
>JAIDJD010000033.1 GCA_029052375.1 Duncaniella sp.
TAGTGTTCGGGCGACCTCCGTTTTCTACCCGCGTACTATCGTGGGGCGCGTCGGAGGTGTATAAGAGACAGGGCCTCACGCTCTGCACGGCGCACAGCCTGGCGCTCTGTATAGGCGGCATATGCCGCGCGCCACCTGCGCCACATACGGTTGATCTCTGTCAGATACAACACCGCCATGAAGCCCAGCAATATGAGGCTGACAGCTATCGCGCCCCATATCCCTGTATAGGTTATCAGATTGGTGTTCAGCAGATAGCCGTGATATCCGCCCCAGTAGACAGGCGAGGCCACGCCATAGGTGAGCAGGCCGGCCACGACAGATATGGTGATAGACCCGAGGAAAGTCCTCAGCGTCAGATTCCAGAAGCTGGGCCGGTAGACCCTTACAAGCCCGAGGGCGCAGACCACTACAAAATAGATAAGTACAAACGCTCCGAGGCCGAGCCACTGATACACCAGCAGATGGGCGAGCCAGGCGCCCACAGGCCCGCCTGCATTGCGTATCATCGTGGGGTCGAAATCCTCGTTGAGCATAGCGCTCTGGTCGCTCGGGATATTGAGGAAATAGCTGATGCAGACAAGGAATGTGTATGCGGCCACAAAGAAGAGCACGATGCCGAAGGCATAGGCCGTGCGCGAGTCGGCTATCATCTGCCACAGCCGGCGCTTGCGGCGGGGACGCGACAGGGGGACAGCCGGAGCGGCATAGGCCTGGCTCTGAGGCTCTGCCTGGCGCGGTGCGGGCTCGGGCTCAGGCTCGGGCTCGGCAACGCGCGGCTCAGGCCGGGCCGGCTCGCTGACAGGGATATTGTTGTAGAGAGCGGCAGGGTCAAAGCTGCCGCTCTCGCGATAGGAGTTCTCGTCGATGGGCGAATATGAGTTTGCCATTATATAACTAATGTGGTGTGTGGAGATTGGTCTGTATGGAAATGAAAAGCAAAATTACGAAAATTCAGTGTCATTGACAACACACCGACCACTGATTTTTTCTTTTTGTGTGCAGGCAGAACATTCACCGCCACACAAATGTTAAATTTATGTGGCGGGCTCCCGGCCCTGCACACCACACATCATGCAACAACCGAACATAAACACAACGATATGAAAAAAATAGGCATTTTCTACGGCAGCACCACAGGCACCACAGCCGGCATAGCCGCCGGCATCGGCCGACGCCTCGGCGTAGACCCCAAGGATATACACGACGTGGCCGAGACAGCCCCGAGCAAGACGGGAGACTATGACGTGATAATACTGGGTGCAAGCACCCGCGGAGCCGGAGACCTGCAGGAAGATATGGCCACATTTGTCGACGGACTCGCCGCCATAGACCTGCGCGGCACGCTCGTGGCCCTCTTCGGATGTGGAGACGAGAGCATGGCCGACACGTTCTGCAACTCGGTGGGCGAGATGTACCACCGCCTGCACGCCACCCACGCCCAATTTTTCGCGCCGTTCGACAACGACCCGTACAGCTACAGCAGCTCGAAAAGCGATTTCAAGGGGATGCCCCTCGGCCTCTGCATAGACCAGGACAACCGCCCCGAGCTGACAGAGCCGAGGCTCGACGCATGGTGCGAAGCTATAAGGCAGGAAATTATTTAA
>JAIDJD010000330.1 GCA_029052375.1 Duncaniella sp.
CAATAATATAATACAGGCAAGGAAGCTCACGATAATTTGCCATAAGCAAGCCTTGAAGCAAGCCTGATTTTTTGGTCAGATTTTTTATACCCGGAGTTTGTTCTATTTACGAGATTTTTTGTACTTTTGCACTTTCAAAATCCCAAGCATAATAAAATACCATTATAAGACATATGGGAGGCTTTTTTGGCTCGATCGCTAAGACACCTTGTATCAACGATCTCTTCTACGGCACCGACTACCATTCGCACCTCGGAACGAAGCGTGCCGGTCTCGTGACCTTCGACCCCGAAGAGGGGTTCAACCGCTCGATCCACTCGCTGGAGCGAGACTACTTCCGCTCAAAGTTCGAGGATGAGCTCGAGCACTTCAAGGGCAACCAAGGCCTCGGAGTGATCTCCGACACCGACCCCCAGCCCATCATCGTGAACTCTCACCTCGGCCGCTATGCGGTGGTCACAGTGGCCAAGATAAACAACATCAGAGAGATAGCCAGCGAACTGCTCGATCAGAAAATGCACTTCAGCGAGCTGTCGGCCAACAAGATAAACCAGACCGAGCTTGTAGCCCTGCTCATAAACATGGGCGCCACATTCACAGACGGCATCAACCTTGTCTACAAGAAAGTCAAGGGCTCGTGCTCGATGTTGATACTCACCGAAGACGGCATCATCGCCGCCCGCGATTATCTTGGACGCACACCTATAGTAATAGGAGAGAAAGAGGGCGCCCACGCCGTGGCATCCGAGACATCGGCCTTCCCCAACCTCGACTACAAGCGGGTGCGCGACCTCGGCCCCGGCGAGATAGTCAAGCTCAAGGCAGACAGCATCGAGGTGCTGCAGGCTCCCGCTAGACGCGAGCAGATATGCTCTTTTCTCTGGGTCTACTATGGCTTTCCCGCAAGCGACTATCTCGGCATCAACGTAGAGGACGTGCGCGAGGCCGCCGGACGTGCCCTCGGCAAGGAAGACCCCACCACAAGCGACTGCGTATGCGGCATCCCCGACTCGGGCGTAGGCTTTGCTCTCGGCTATGCCGAAGGACGCGGCATCCCCTACCGCCGCGCAGTGCTGAAATACACTCCCACATGGCCGCGCAGTTTCACC
>JAIDJD010000331.1 GCA_029052375.1 Duncaniella sp.
TCCGCCAATGATTACGTGTTTCATATCTTGTCGCTTTCTTGTTATTTTTTCACAAAGTTACCATCTTGACGATAGACATACAACAGATTTTTGCTATCTTTGCATTGATAAAATCTATCACACAGCCCCGACATTTCCATGACCCTTCAGCAACTCCAATATATAATAGCCGTAGACCGTTTCAGAAGCTTCGCCAAGGCGGCGGAACACTGTGGAATCTCGCAGCCGACTCTCAGCAAGATGGTGGCGAAGCTCGAGGAGGAGCTGGATGTAAGAATCTTTGACCGCACACGCCACAGCGTCGCACCCACGTCGATAGGCGCGAGAATACTCAGGCAGGCCGAAAAGACTGCTCAGGAGGCCGCGCGAATCAAAGAGATAGTCTCTGATATGAGAGATAGGCTTTCGGGCGAGCTGCACATAGCCGTCGGCCCGAGCATCGCTCCATATCTGCTGCCAGGATTCATACGCGTCTACGGGGCTGAGTGTCCGGAGGTGTCGCTGACTGTCGAGGAGATGCGTCCCGACAGCATGGTAGAGGCGTTGGAAAAGGGTAGGATAGACGCGGCGCTGGCGACGGGCGGAGTGAGGCGCGACGGGATACTTGAGATTCCGCTCTACGAGGAGCCTTTCTGGGTCTATCTCTCCGAAGGGTGTCTCAGACGCCTGCCCGAGTTCTCGCCAGAGCAACTTAGCCACGAGAATATGTGGGTGATGAAGGAGGTCCAGTGTCTGCGCGAAAGCGCTTTCAGCTTCTGCAAGGCGCGCGAGACAGGACGCCGCATATATGAGGCCGGCAATATAGAGACTCTCGTGAGAGTGGTGGATGAGAACGGAGGATTTACGATAATCCCCGAGATGCACCTGCCTATGCTGAGCGAGCGCCAGCGGGAGAATGTGCGACCGCTCACGGGCGACTGTCTGAGTATGCGCCGTGTGTCTATATACATTCGCCATGACTATGTGAGGGAGAAGATGCTCAACAGCCTTGTGGCCGCGCTTGTCAGGGTGATACCGCGACGGATGACGGTGCCCTCCATACTTCGCGGGCCTGTACGTCTGTGATAGCATATCTGAAAAATAATTTACGAAATATTATGCTCAAAGAAATGCTCATTGCCGGATGCGGCGGCTTTGCCGGAACGGCCGGCCGTTATCTTGTCGGACGGATTGTCTCTGCCGTCTGGCATGGGAGTATGCCGCTGGGGACAATTGCGCTCAATGTTCTGGGATCTTTTCTCTACGGTCTGTTCTTACGTCTGCTCGAGAACAGCCGGCAGACAACGA
>JAIDJD010000332.1 GCA_029052375.1 Duncaniella sp.
AAGTCGCTGACCAGGGCCGGAGTGAAGTTCGTGACCTTCGGGGGATCCTCCCCAACCCCACAGACGGCCCCGTCCGCGAGGCCATAGACATATGCCGCAAATGCTGTCCCGACGCCATACTCGCCGTCGGCGGAGGCTCTGTGATAGACACCGCCAAGGCCGTGGCCGCCGGATGTCTCTACAGCGGCGACTTCTGGGACTTCTTTTCCGGCAAGGCCACTGTAGAGAAGGCTCTCCCCGTAGGCGTGGTGCTCACCATCCCCGCGGCCGGAAGCGAGGGCAGCGGCAACTCCGTGATCACCAACACCACGACAGGACAGAAGATAAGCATCCGCACCGACTCTGTGCTAAGGCCCGTATTCTCCCTGCTCAACCCCGAACTGACCTTTACCCTTCCGGCCGAACAGACCGCCGCGGGCATCGCCGACATGATGGCCCACATCATGGAACGCTACTTCACCACCACCAAGGGCGTCGAGGCCACAGACCGCATATCGGAAGGCCTGCTGACAGCTATCATGAACGAGGCCCGCACCGTCATGGCAGACCCCTTGGACTATGACGCCAGGGCCAACATAATGTGGAGCGGAACACTGGCACACAACGGCATATGCGGATGCGGACGGCGCGAAGACTGGAGCTCGCACGGGCTCGAGCACGTCCTATCGGCCGAGTATGGCGTGACACACGGCGCCGGTCTGGCCGTGGTGTTCCCGGCGTGGATGACATTCATGGCCTCGCACAAGCCCGCCAAGGTGGCCCAGCTCGGACAGAGAATCTTCGGCATCAGCCCCGAGCTCGACCCTGAACAAGGCGCGCTCGAGACAGCCCGGGCCCTGAAAGACTTCTTCAGGAGCATCGGCCTTCCCGTCAGCCTCGGCGAGCTCGGCATCAAAGCCCCCGACTTCGGCCGCCTCGCCAAGTGTTTCCACCGCGACAAGGGCAACCCCTTCAGAGGCTACATGACACTCGGGCCCGAAGAGACAGAGGCAATTTACCGCCTCATGGAGTGAACCGGACGCCTCCCGCAACCGTTATATAGTAAAGCAACAAGGAAAAAACACAAGACTACTGACACAACAAAACAACTAAAAACCATTCTGCAATGAACTATCTCACTACGGACAAACTGGTCATCGTCGGCGCCGCCGGCATGATCGGCTCCAACATGGCCCAGACAGCCATAATGATGAAACTCACCCCCAACATCTGTCTGTACGACCCCTACGGTCCCGCCCTCGAGGGTGTGGCCGAGGAGCTGCTGCATTGCGGATTCGAGGGTCTCAACCTCACCTACACCACCGATATCAAGGAGGCACTCACCGGCGCCAAGTATATAGTCAACTCCGGCGGCGCCGCCCGCAAGGCCGGGATGACCCGCGAAGACCTCCTCAAGGGCAACGCGGCCATAGCCGAACAGTTCGGCAAGGATGTCCGCGCCTACTGTCCCGACGTCAAACACGTCACCGTCATCTTCAACCCCGCCGACATCACGGGCCTCGTCACCCTGCTCTACTCGGGCCTCAAGCCCTCGCAGGTCACCACACTCGCCGCTCTCGACTCCACCCGCCTGCGCAGCGAGCTGGCCAAGAAGTTTGACATCCCCGCCGACAAGGTGGCCAACGCACGTACATACGGCGGCCACGGCGAACAGATGGCAGTCTTCGCCTCTACCTCGACCGTAGACGGCAAGCCCCTGACCGAAATCATCGGCACAGCCCAGCTCCCCGACGGCGAGTGGGAAGAGATCAAGGGCCGCGTCATCCAGGGCGGCAAGCACATCATCGAGCTGCGCGGACGCTCGTCGTTCCAGAGCCCCTCGCTGCTCTCGATAGAGATGATAGGCGCGGCAATGGGCGGCGCACCCTTCCGCTGGCCCGCCGGCGTGTATGTCAACAACGACCGCTTCGGCCACATAATGATGGCCATGGAGACCACTATCTCGAAGGACGGCGTCAGCATCAAACCCATCAAGGGCACACCCCAGGAAGAGAAAGAGCTCGAGCAGAGCTACAAGCACCTCTGCACCCTCCGCGACGAGGTCATCGCCATGGGCGTGATGCCCCCCATCTCCGAGTGGAGCAAGCTCAACCCCAACCTCGACCAGACCGTAGGCTGAATGGTTTGCAATAGATAAAGACCGGGGCGCATCCCACAGAGGGATGCGCCCCGGTTTTTTTATGCGGTCAAGGCAATCGCCTCCTGTAACCATCAAAGAGAGGCTTAAGAAACCATCTGAACACGGTCATAATCCCGATGTAGGTGAAGCACATGAATATCACCATCTTCCAGCTCATGATTTCTCCTTTTTAGAGTTATACTTACCTATCCACATCGACAGACAGCCTCTGCCGGGCCTCCAGTCGCAAGCTATGAATATGAAAGAGCACCAGTACACGAGAAACAGCACAAGCTCCTTCAGATCAGTCGGCCACGACGTCATCGGAGAATAGAGCATTTCGAAAAAAGCTTGTTCGTCCATATCTGTAAAGTCAAGTTTGTCCACAAAGATAAGCAATTCCCCCCCAAAAAAAAGAAAAATAAGGAAATTATTTCAATAATTTTCAAATGGGGCGGGACACCTCACTTAATTTGGTTTTACCTTGAGGCTGCGTAGAACTGGACGATGCGGGTGCGGGGGATGGCTTCGTATTTGGG
>JAIDJD010000333.1 GCA_029052375.1 Duncaniella sp.
GCGGAGTCCCGGTGGAGCTCCGGGCCGGTGGCGTCCCATGGCCAGTGAGCCGGACCACTCCCCCATCCTCATGAAAAGCGGAGGCCTCCGTATTATGTTAAATCAGCTGACCGTTTTCAAAGCCATCCCGTTTTCCCGCCGGGATATTCTACTCCCTGCCGACAGCATACGCGGCCCTCAAAGCCTCTGGCCGCACAACATTTCGGCCGTGCAGGCGTTAGAAATAATACAGGCCCCGCCCCAGCCACGGGGATGCACCTTATAATAATAGACATTCACCACCACTCCCCCTCAACGGCATGAACATCATTGAAGCCATGAGACTGCGCAGTTCAGTGCGCACCTACAAGAGCGAACCTCTCGGCGAGACCGAACTCCAGAAGCTCCGCGAAGCCATCGCATCGACCTACTCCCCCTTCGGCGGAGATGTCTCGATACGCCTTGGGCGGTTTGACCTCGAAGGCAGGCAGCGCCCCGGGACCTACGGCTCGATATCCGGAGCCTCGGACTACCTGCTCATGGCCTTCGGCGAAGGCCGCGTCTCGGCCCTAAGCGCCGGATTCAGGATGGAACAGGCGGTGCTCGCGGCCACCATGCTCGGCCTCGGCACCTGCTGGCTGGCCGGGACCTTCAACGGACGCGACTTCGACCGCGGCCAGGTGTGGCCTGAGGGCGAGAGACTCAGGATTGTCTCGCCGGTCGGATACGCGGCCGACAGGCGACGTATCATAGAGAGGGTATTCCGCAAGGCGGCCGGAAGCGACGGGCGCAAGGCATTCTCGCAACTCTTCTTCACCGACCGCTTCCGCGAGTCGCTGCCGATAGACAGCATATTTGCCGAACCGCTCGGAATGCTGCGCATAGCGCCATCATCCGCCAACTCCCAGCCATGGCGCGTGCTTGTCCACGGAGACGAGGTATCGTTCTACACCCGCATCGACAGGACGCTCTCCGTGCTCGACTGCGGCATAGGCATATGCCACTTCGACGCCTGCGAGAGATTTTCGGGCCACGGAGGCGAGTATTTCAGGAGCGCCTCTCCTATCCCGGCCCCTCACGGCTGGACCTACCTTGTGTCTTACCGGAGGAAGTGAACCAGCTCCGGCGGCCGCGGCAGTTGCGTGAGTGAGGGATTTTGAGTAATTTTGCACTCTCCAAACAAATCAGCAACAAACCTGCCAAAGCCATATGAGCATCTCCATAAACAACCTGAGCGTCGAATTCAGCGCCAAGTCGCTCTTCGACAACATCTCCTACGTCATCAACCCGCGCGACCGCATAGCGCTCGTGGGCAAGAACGGCGCGGGCAAGTCGACAATGCTCAAGATCATAGCCGGGCTCCAGGCCCCGACATCCGGCTCGGTGGCCGTCCCAAGAGACACCACCATAGCCTACCTGCCGCAGCATATGAACGTGAGCGACACCCACACCGTCATCGAGGAGGTGCGCCAGGTGTTCAGCCACATCCGCGAGCTGCACGGACAGCTCGACGCCCTGTCGGCCGAGATAGCCGAGCGCACCGACTATGAGAGCGAGGAATATGCCCAGCTTCTCGAGAAGCTGACGGCCCTCACCGACCGCATAGCCATGGAGGAGAGCGACAACTGCGAGGCAGAGATGGAGAAGACGCTCACGGGCCTCGGATTCACGCGCGCCGACTTTGACCGTCCGACATCCGAGTTTTCGGGAGGCTGGCGAATGCGCATCGAGCTGGCCAAGATACTCCTGCGCCGTCCCGACGTGCTGCTTCTCGACGAGCCCACCAACCACCTCGACATCGAGTCTATCCAGTGGCTCGAGAACTTCCTCGTCACCAAAGCCGCGGCGGTCGTGCTCGTGAGCCACGACCGCGCATTCATAGACAACGTCACCAACAGGACAATAGAGATATCGCTCGGCAAGATATACGACTACTCCGTCAACTATTCCCGCTACGTGGTCCTCCGCGCCGAGCGTCTAGAACAGCAGCAGCGAGCCTATCAGAACCAGCAGAAGATGATCAAGGAGACCGAAGACTTCATCGAGCGGTTCCGCTACAAGGCCACAAAGAGCGTGCAGGTGCAGAGCCGCATCAAGCAGCTGGCAAAGGTAGAGCGCATAGAGGTGGACGAGGTGGACACCTCGCGCCTGAACCTCAAATTTCCCCCCGCCCCACGCTCGGGCGACTACCCCGTCATAGTCGACGACCTCGGCAAGGCCTACGGCGACCATCAGGTGTTCGACCACGCCTCGTTCACCATCAAGCGTGGCGAGAAAGTGGCCTTTGTCGGCAAGAACGGCGAGGGCAAGTCGACCCTCGTCAAGTGCATCATGGGCGAGATACCCTTCACCGGCACTCTCAAGGTTGGGCACAACGTCAAGATCGGCTACTTCGCACAGAACCAGGCCATGCTTCTCGACGAGTCGCTCACCGTCTTCGACACCATAGACCGCGTGGCCGTCGGCGACATACGCACCAAGATCCGCGACATCCTCGGCGCCTTCATGTTCGGAGGCGAAGCCTCGGACAAGAAAGTCAAGGTGCTCTCGGGCGGCGAACGCACCCGCCTGGCCATGATAAAGCTGCTTCTCGAGCCTGTCAACCTGCTGATACTCGACGAGCCCACCAACCACCTCGCCATGAAGACCAA
>JAIDJD010000334.1 GCA_029052375.1 Duncaniella sp.
CGAGATCTACACGCGTAAGCTCGTCGGCAGCGTCAGATGGGTATAAGCGACAGCCAGATCACCGTGCTCATGCCCGACGGCAAGACAACGTCCACCGTCGGCTTCATGACCCGCGAGGAGTTTGTCAGCTTCCTCGAAGGAGCTTTCAAATAAATCTATCAGCTGAATACATCAACCCATCACCTGTGTCATGGCATATCCACGTGCCATGACACATTCGTTTTCATCCCGATTGTCCCCAACGCCCTCTACACGGCTCCTTGAAGCCTTCTGCGTATGCGGATTTCAACCATATTCAATATCCAGGACAAGACCCAGACTACCGATATGCACAGCATAAATGCAGGCGCCGCGCTGACGCTCCCCTCTCCACGAAAATACACAAACATCTGAATTACTGGAAAATGCATGAGATAAATATTGTACGAAATATTATCTCGTTTCCCTTCCCATGTTCCCCATCGGCCTACCATTGAAAACCACACGACCATAACAGACAGGGCCAGCGGATGGATAAGAATATATCCATAAGGCACATAGTCGCACAACAGCATCAAAACAGCGGCCCCGACCATAAGCAAATACTTGTGTCTCATGAATTCGTCGAACCAATAGCGGCACAGCACCCCTATATAAAAATAAGACAACTGTCCCAGAAACTGACGTCCGACGATATTGTATATTTCCTCTTCTGTGTTCTCGTACATGATACGGAAGGCAATCCTGTATCCACAAGCCGCAATATATATCAGCACAAACATCAGTGTCGGACTCACTCTTAGGCGCCTTATGAGCCAGGCTACTGCCGGAGGTGTCAAATACAGGCACCACTCCACCTTCATAGTCCACAGAGACCCATTGACGGCAGGAATATCAAAGCCGCTGAATACCCCGGGGAGTGCAGGCTGAAGAAAGTTGAGAAAGGCCATGTTGCACACGACATATCTCCAGAACTCTCCGGACAAAAAGTAATCCCTTATTCCGGCCGTAGAGATAAAACCGAATACAAAGGCAAAAAACAATACCGTAATCCAGTATGCCGGGAGTATCCGCCGGGCTCTTGACAGCAGGTATGTCTTTAAGTCAGGCTTGCGGATATAACTCCCGTAAATCAAGAACCCGCTCAGAGCAAAAAAACCTCCCACTCCCGAATAGCTTGACATCGGAAACCACACATCATAGCCCGCCAAAGTATTGAAATGAGCGACTACCACAGCCAAAGCCAACACATAGCGCACGACCCCCATATTGTTTGGAGTCGGTATGGAACAGGGCACAGTATTGGGTCTTGATCCCGATTCAGCCATTGGAACAATTATTAAATCAGAAGAAACTTACAAAAATTGAAAACCGTCAGCAAAGGTAATCAACTTTGCCGGACACACCAAATATTCGCGCCTGCCGCCAAAATAAAACCGTTCCCAAATCCGTTATACCCTGAGGGGCGGCTTGTCCGTGCCCGCCAAGACACAAGACCACCACACAGATGCAGAAGATAGTATTCGCCACCAACAATCCCCACAAGCTTGAAGAAGTCCGACGCATGGCCCAAGGCAAGCTCGAGATACTCTCCCTGGCCGACATCGGCTGTCACGAAGACATACCCGAGACCGCAGACACCCTCGAGGGGAACGCCCTGATCAAGGCACGCTATGTCAGCGACCGCTACGGGCTCGACTGCTTTGCCGACGACACGGGCCTCATGACAGACGCCCTCGGGGGCGCGCCCGGCGTCCTCTCGGCCAGGTATGCCGGCCCCGGACACGACAGCGCGGCCAACATGGCCCTCCTGCTCCGCAACATGGAGGGTAAGGAAGACCGCTCGGCACGCTTTGTCACGGTCATAGCCCTTGTCCGCGGCGGCGAGACCACGCTCTTCGAAGGCCGTGTGGAGGGCACAATCCTCACGGAACCCTCGGGCGAGGGCGGATTCGGCTACGACCCCATCTTCGCCCCCGCCGAGACCGGCATAGCCTTTGCCGCAATGACGCCCGAGGCCAAGAACGCCATATCTCACCGCGGACGTGCCACACGCAAGCTGATGGAGCATCTCCTCGGCAGGCCCTGACAGCCCTGCGGCAGACATACGCCCCTCTCGCCATCCTCAACCTTACAACACAGCCACCAATGCTCAGACGCACAGCCTACATCCTGATTCTCATCCTTGCCTCAGCCCTCAACGCCTCGGCCACCATGGCCACAGGGGCGTGGAAAAACTATCCCGTGGCAGGCGAGTTCTCTCACCTCATAGATGCCGGACAGCGTGTCTGGTATGTCTCCGGAGGCCGCCTCAGCTATTACGACAAGGAGGCCGGCGAGACATACTCGTACGAGGCCGGACGTGACCTCAGCGACTTTGTCATCACGGGCCTCTACCGCAACAATGCAGGCAGATACGTCGTGGTCACATACGACAATTCCAACATAGACATCGTCTATGACGACGCCTCGAAAGGCGTGGTCAACATCCCCGACATCCGCGACTCGGCCATCAACGCCGACAAGACTGTCACCTCCGTGGCCTTCCATGGAGACAACATATATGTAGGCACACTCTTCGGACTGGTGATCGTAGACGAGAAGCGAGCCGAAATCAAAGAGTCAGGCATATACAACAGCCACGGCATCAACTCGCTGTGCGCACTTGCCGACGGCCTGCTGATATCCCCCTCGGGATACAGCGACGACCACTACCCCCTGCTCTTCCACCGCTGGGGAGAGCGCATACACCGCTACGAGAACTTCACCGTGCTCATGCAGGATGCCGGCCACACCTTCACGTCGCTCACGCCGCTCGGAGGCAATATGGCGGCCGGACGTCAGTGGGGACGCGCAAAGCTCATACAAGCAAAGCCGTCGGTGCCCGGCGCCGGATTGGGCAACATCTACACCTCCTCTTCCGTCTACGAGTTCTCCCGGCTCCCGGACAAGGGCGTGGCCTTCCTCTCCACGGACGGATATCTCTGTTCCACCGACTCGCTCGGCCAGCTCTCGCAGTCGCGCTACGCGCTTCCGGAATCACTGCGCAAACAGCTCATGTCCACCTCGGGGAGCTATACACGCGGCTTCTGGCTCGCATCCGAGGATGGCCTCGGCGAATACCGCATACGTGAGGCCGACGGGTCGACCGAAGTGCTTCGCGACAAGAGCCGTCCCTCGGACGCCACCACCTTCAGCTCTATCTGCCGCATCTATCCCGACGCCTCGGGACGCGGCTTCATAATCTCAAATCTCGGCACCAATACCGGACATCCCGTAGGCAAGGGAGACCGAATGGACATCCCGATGAAAGCCGATGCCTACATAGACGGTCAATTTACCGAGATAGACCCCGAGGTGACCACCTCCAGCAGTTTCACACAGGGCATCCAGAACTCGCTCGGAAAGAAGAAAGTCCTATGCCCCACATGGATTTCTGAAGACCCCGACACTCCGGGACGCTATTACATATCCTCCGGAGCCGAAGGCCTCTATGTCGTGGACGGGAACAAGCAGGTGGCCCACTTCACCGAAGCCAACTCGCCCTTCTACCGTCCCTGGATGCTCTTCTGCTCCTACAACACCATAGACCACAAGGGCAATCTATGGGTTGCATCGACAACTCTAACCAGCGGCAAAACTACCGTCTTCATGCTGCCAGCCGAGAAACGCCGCCGCGCCGACCTCTCGACCATCACCAAGGCAGACTGGGTAGAGACCGCTTTCGGCAACACCATTTTTGAAAAGGATGCATTCCTTGTTGTATGCAGACACTCCAACATCGTCCTCTCCTTTGACAGACATCCCTCTACCGCCTTTGAGGCGCTGCGCCACAACGGCAACCTCACGGATGCGGGCTCGTTCCGCTACGCATCATGGCCCTCTGTCACAGACACAGACGGCAAAGCCTTTGCTCCCAGCTGGAGATGCGGGGTTGAAGACAAGAAAGGCACTGTATGGATCGGGACTGACATGGGCGTTGTCACCATACCCAATCCCAACTCCGTCATGGAATCAGGATTTGCCATCAACCGCGTCAAGGTGCCGCGCAACGACGGCACCAACCTGGCCGACTACCTGCTCGAGAGCGAGAACATCATAGCCATAGCCGTAGACAACTCCAACCGCAAGTGGATAGGCACGGCCAACTCCGGCCTCTACCTGGTCAGCGAGAACGGCGACGAGATAATATCCCACTACACCACAGACAACTCGCCACTCCCCTCCAATGCCATCTGCGGCCTCCATGCCGACCCCTCGTCCAACTCTCTGTTCATAGCCACGCTCTCGGGCCTGCTTGAGTTATCGACAGACTCCTCGCCCGCCATGGACGACTATTCAGAGGCCTATGCCTATCCCAACCCCCTGACACCCGACTATACCGGATGGGTGACCATCACGGGCCTCATGGCCGACTCTATGGTAAAGATCGTAGACCAGAACATGAACCTCGTCTACCAGACCACCTCTGAGGGAGGCATGGCCACATGGGACGGGTGCAACATGAACGGACAGCGCGTCCGCTCGGGCGTCTACTACGTGCTGGCATCGTCCGGCGGAGAGAGCGCGGCCTCGGCCTCATCGGCGGCGGTGGCCACCAAGATTCTTGTCATAAACTGAAAACCTACTTATTTTTTCCGGCGTTATAAGAACAGCCCAGATTACGCAACAGATAGGATTCATATGGAAAAACTAAGATATGCCGACGAGACTGACCGATGCTTCGGCGCGGCCGGAATGGCTGTCAGCCTCGTGATATATGACGGCGAAGACCTCCTGACATCGATTTCGCTCGACAACGCCTCCGAGGCCGACACCGTGGAGATGAGCCCCGATTTCTACTTTGCCGGGAGCCCCGCCGTCTCTGCCAAGGCCTCCTGGCACCAGATGGTCAAGAACTACAATATAGGCGTGGCCATGGTGATAGCCAATCTCCTGTGCCGATACTACGTCAACCGCCACACCGGACTGCCCGAAGATATCCGCGCCACCCTGCGCGACATCGCGGCCGAAGAGGGCCGCGCCGCCTGCCAGCTGGACGACGACGAAATCGACTCGATATTCGAAAAGAACTTCAGCTATCTCTCGCGCGTATTCTCTCACCGCGGGGTACAGTCTGTGGTCTACGACTTCACGTCGGCCCTGGCGTCGAAGCGCACACTCTCGCGCCTCGACACCCTCGACCTGCTCTCTGCCCTGCAGTCGCTCTGACGGCTCAGACCCGCGCCTCGAGGGCGGCCTTGAGGCGTCCGAGCGCGTCGAGTATCACCGAGCGGGGCGACCCGACGTTGAGACGCATATATCCGCGTCCCTCGTCGCCGAAGATGGCGCCGTCGTTCAGCGCGAGGTGGGCGCCGCCGAGGAAGAGCTCTACAATCTGCTCGTGGCTCAGGCCTGTGCCGCGGCAGTCGAGCCATATCAGGAACGACGCGGCCGGGCGCACGGGCGTTATCTGGGGCAGGTGTTCCCTGCAATACTCCTCGACGGCCATGATATTGCCCTCGATATAGGCGGTGACGGCGTCGAGCCAGGGCTCTCCGTTGCAGTATGCGGCCTCGGCGGCCACTGTGGCCACGAAGGTTGGCTCTGAGAATTCGTTGACCTCCATCCATTCGTAGAACCCGCGGCGGAGCTCCTCGTCCTTGACCACTATCCACGAGCTCGCGAGCCCCGGGATATTGAATGTCTTGGAGGGGGCGCCGAGCATTATGCCCGTGGCCTCGGCGTCGGCCGACACAGACAGATAGGGGATGTGGCCGCCGCCCCAGAGCATGATGTCGCCGTGTATCTCGTCCGAGATTACCTTGACGCCATAGCGCCTGGCCAGCGAAGCCACGCGGCGGAGGGTCTCGGCGCTCCACTGTATGCCCACGGGATTGTGGGGATTGCAGAGTATCATCATCGCCGGACGCTCGGCCCCGAACTTTCTCTCGAGGTCCTCGAGGTCCATCTCGTACCCCTCGGCCGTGCGCCTCAGAGGAGATGTGACACACACGAGGCCGTTGCCCTCTATCAGCCTGCGGAAAGGATGGTAGACGGGGGGCTGTATCAGTATCCTGTCGCCCTTGCGCGCAAAGTATTGGAGGATGAAGCCTATGCCCCTGACCACACCGTTGACATACGCTATCTCTGCCTGGTCCACGGCCCAGCCGTGGCGGTGGCGCAGCCAGGACTGGATAGACCTCTTGTATCCCTCGGGCACCACGGAATAGCCGTAGATGTGATGGGCCATGCGGCGTTCGAGGGCCTCGGCTATCTCGGGCGCCACCTCAAAGTCCATGTCGGCTATCCACAGCGGCGTGGAATCTTCACAGCCGAAAAACGCCTTGAGCGCATCGGTCTTAATGGCCCCGGTCCCCCGGCGGTCAATTATCTTGTCGAAATCATAGGCCATAGCTTCTCTGTTTTAGGATGTTCAGGTATGGAGCGGTTGGATTTTATCCGGATTGATTGTCGTTTGCAAAGATACAACATTTCCTGCAATTCCAGCCAACCCTTCGGCACAATCGCACCGCGAGGTGCAAAAAGAGACACTAACTTTGCACCGTCGTCCGACAGCGTCCCGGCCGCAGGGCCGGATGTCACGCGCCACGGGACACTCCGCAAGGACACACACCGCAATATCAAACCTTTAAACCCCAAATCTCTATGCCTATCCTGATCTTTCTTGCCGTGAGCTATACCGGAGTGCTCGCGGCCGTCGCCGCCGACCTGCTCACGGGCATCCTCCGCGCCAGGCGCACCGGCACCCCTCTCACCTCGCGCGGATACCGCCGCACCGTCGACAAGATACGCTCCTATCTCGGCGCCATGCTCGGCCTCACCCTTGTCGACGCCGTCATCATAGCGGCGCTCGCGGCCCACAGGGCGTGCGGGGGCTCGGCTGGGGCTGTCCCGTTCCCCTACCTCACCTCGGCCGGGGCCATCGGGCTCTGTCTCATAGAGGTAAAAAGCATGATGGAAAACTCGGAGAGACGCCTCGACTTCAAGCGCGCCGCCGAGCTCGCAAAACGCCTCTTTTCGCTCCTCAGAGGCTGACCGCAAAGGCCCTCCGTCACATTTTCCGCCATAAACGTCCGACACCGAAAAACTTTTTGGATTTATGTTGGCAAATTCGGATTATTCTCATTATCTTTGCCAAAAGCGCCGACACAGCGCCGAGACTTATTGTATTTTGAACAATATACCCAACCCAACATATCCAACCACAAACATGAACTTTACTACCGTCAACCGTGCCGCAGACAACATCCGAGCCCTCGCGGCAGCTATGGTTGAGAAAGCCAAATCCGGCCATCCCGGAG
The DNA here is from genome assembly GCA_029052375.1 of Duncaniella sp. Classification (GTDB taxonomy): domain Bacteria; phylum Bacteroidota; class Bacteroidia; order Bacteroidales; family Muribaculaceae; genus Duncaniella. The sequence goes on from JAIDJD010000334.1 coordinate 7,284, forward strand.
GCGCAATGGGCGGCGCCGACTTCGTCAACGTACTCTACTCCCGTTTTCTTGTCACCGACCCCGACGACGGCCGCTGGATAGCCCGAGACCGCTTCTTCCTCGACCCCGGCCATATGTCGCCCATGCTCTACAGCGTCCTCGCCCTCTTCGGCCACTACACCACCGACGAGCTCTCCCAGTTCCGCCAGTGGGGCTCTCCCACCCCCGGCCACCCCGAGCTCCATCCCGAGCGCGGCGTCGAGAACACCTCCGGCCCCCTGGGCCAGGGCCACACCATGGCCGTGGGCTGTGCCATCGCAGAGCGCTTCCTTGCCGCCCGCTTCGGCGAGTGGCTCTCCCACAAGACATACGCCTTCATCTCTGACGGCGGCATCCAGGAGGAAATCTCCCAGGGCGCAGGCCGTCTTGCCGGCCACCTCGGCCTGAGCAACCTGATAATGTTCTACGACTCCAACAAGGTGCAGCTCTCCACAATGGTAGAGGCTGTCGACGCCGAGGACGTAGCCGCCAAGTACCGCGCATGGCACTGGAATGTGCTCGAGTGCAACGGCAACGACCCCGCCGAGATAGCCGAGGCCATCGTCAAGGCCCAGGCCGAGACCGAGAAGCCCACCCTCATCATCGGCCACACCGTCATGGGCAAGGGCTGTGTCAAGGCCGACGGCACCTGCTACGAGGGCCAGTGCTCGACCCACGGCCAGCCCCTCAGCGCCGCCGGAGCCGACTTTGCCGCCACCCTCCGCAACCTCGGAGCCGACCCCGAGAACCCCTTCGTCATCTTTGACGACGTCAAGGCTCTCTACGACGCCCGCCGCGCCGAGCTCCGCGAGATAGTCAAGGCCCGCCGCGCCGAGCAGGCCGCATGGGAAGCCGCCAACCCCGAGCTGGCCAAGGAGCTCAACAGCTACCTCGGCGACAAGCTCCCCGCCATCGACTGGCGCGCCATCCCCCACAAGGCCAACATCGCCTCGCGCCAGGCCTCGGCCGACGTCCTCGGCGTGCTTGCCGAGAAGGTGGGCAACATGATTGTCTCCTCGGCCGACCTTGCCAATTCTGACAAGACCGACGCCTTCCTCAAGAAGACACACCCCTTCTGCAAGGGCGACTTCTCCGGCGCATTCCTCCACGCCGGCGTCTCCGAGCTCACCATGGCCGCCGTCCTCAACGGCATCGCCCTCCACGGCGGCGTCATCTCGGCCTGCGGCACATTCTTCGTCTTCAGCGACTACATGAAGCCCGCCGTCCGCATGGCGGCCCTCATGGAGCTCCCCGTCAAGTATATCTGGACACACGACGCCTTCCGCGTAGGCGAGGACGGCCCCACCCACGAGCCCGTCGAGCAGGAGGCACAGCTCCGCCTCATGGAGGAGCTCCGCAACCTCTCGGGCAAGCCCTCGATGCTCGTGCTCCGTCCCGCCGACGCCGCCGAGACATCCGTGGCATGGGAGCTGGCCATGGAGAACTTCGAGACTCCCTCGGCCCTCGTGCTCTCGCGCCAGAACCTCCCCGACCTCCCCGCCGCCAGCGGCGACCGCTTCGGCGAGGCCGAGGCCGGCACACGCAAGGGCGGATACACCGTAGTCGAGGCCGAGAATCCCGACGTTATCCTCGTGGCCAACGGCTCTGAGGTCTCGCTCCTCTGCGACGTCGCCGCCGAGCTCAAGGCCGAGGGCATCACATCCCGCGTGGTGTCTGTGCCCTCCATCGGCCTCTTCCTCAACCAGCCCGTCGAGTACCGCCGCGGCGTAGTGACCCCCGGCATCCCCGTCTTCGGCCTCACAGCCGGTCTCCCCTCCACCCTCCGCGGCGTGACAGGCGCAGACGGCGAGGTCTTCGGTCTCGACCACTTCGGCGCATCCGCACCCTACAAGGTGCTCGACGAGAAGTTCGGCTTCACAACTCCCGCCGTCAAGGCCCGCGTCCTCAGCTTCCTCAAGAAGTAACATACCGGACTTGACCCCACAAAGACCCCCTCGTGTGTCCGCGGCGCGGACGGCGAGGGGGTTCCTTTGAAATGACCGTCAACATTTTTTGAAGTTTTTTGTGCTAAAATACACGCTATTCAAAAAAAATGTTATACCTTTGGAGAAAATTTCTTTTTCGGATTGTGTCCGAGGACTGCACCTCGGCCCCATCCGTTCTTCTCAAGGCTCTATAGGACATTTAATTACCTCTTCTATCAGGTGCATATCCAGGTGTTCTCCTCATTCTTAGACTGACACTCCACACCCGACACTGCAACCGCAATTCAGAAGCAACAATTTCAACTATTTTCCAAAAATAATTATTTTATGAAGAAAAGTACTCTTCTTGGAATGGTAGCTGCTCTCTTCATCGGCCAAAGCGCAATGGCCCAGAGCACTCCCGAGATCACCTACACCGAGGATCCCTCTCAGGGCTACCTCTTCAACCGCTTCAAGGACAACTGGTTCATCTCAGCTGAAGGCGGCATCAACTACTACTTTGACCGCAACAACACCGAGCGCGACTTCCAGGACCGCTTCTCTCCCAACGCCGGTCTCTGGGTCGGCAAGTGGTTCTCGCCCATCATCGGTGTCCGCGCCGGCGCCAACTTCACCCAGCTCAAGGGCCTCGGCAAGGACGGCGGATATGGCTACTACGGCACATACAAAGAGTATGACAAGTTCAAGCGCAACGAGTTCGGCTTCTCCATCGACGGTCTCGTAAACCTGACCAACTGGTGGTGCGGCTACAACCCCACCCGCGTCTACAACGCCATCGTTTACGGCGGTGCAGGCTACAACTGGGTATACGTGCCTGACTACAACAACAAGGGCGAGCGCGACGGCTGGGCCCGCGGCGGCGACGACAACCTCACCGCACACGCAGGTCTCATCAACAACTTCCGTCTCAACAAGCACCTCAACATCTACCTCGACCTCCGCGTCGTAGGCGTCACCGACGACACCAACTACAACGGCCTCCGCAAGAACCACATCGACGGCCAGGCCTACCTCGGTCTCACCTACAACTTCAACAAGACCACCTGGAACGCACCCGTAGTTCCCGTCATTCCCCCCATGCCCACCTGCGACGAGGAGAAGGCTCGCCTCCAGGCTGCCGAGGGCCGCATCGCCGACCTCGAGCGTCAGCTCCGCGACTGCCTCAACCGCCCCGTGCAGACCATCGTCAAGGAGGCTGAGGGCCCCCTCTGCACCATCTACTACACCATCGGCAGCTCCCGCATCTCCCGCGTGGACAACAAGGTGCTCGGCGCCGTGGCTGAGGTCATGAAGGGCAACCCCGACACCAAGTACACCGTATGCGGCTGGGCCGACAACTACACCGGCTCTGACGCTGTCAACGACCGTCTCCGCAAGGCCCGTGCCGCCGGCGTAGAGCGCGTGCTCCTCCGCAACGGCGTCCCCGCTTCTCAGCTTGACGTCACCACCAACAGCGCAAACCTCAACGAGATGGGCGAGAAGTTCGTATCTCTCGACCGCGCCGTTACCATCAAGGCCAACAAGTAATTCTGACATTACATAGCCCCACAAGCCTCCCCGCCGTCTCCAATGACGGCGGGGAGGTATTTTTTATCCAAGGGAAAATGCTTACCTTTGCACGTACCATCATCCAACATTCCTGACATGGAAAGCCTAATCCACGACCCCTTCGACAGGGAACACCTCTGGCACCCGTACACATCCACCATAAATCCCCTGCCCACCTACAAGGTGGTCTCGGCTGAGGGCGTGCGCATCAGGCTCGCCGACGGGCGAGAGCTGATAGACGGCATGGCCTCGTGGTGGTGCATGATACACGGATACAACCACCCGGCCATAAACAGCGCCGCCATAAGCCAGCTCTCCAAGGTGAGCCACGTGATGTTCGGCGGCCTCACCCACGAGCCGGCCATAGAGCTCGGCAAGATGCTCCTCGAAGAGGCGCCCCCCTCCATGCACAACATCTTCTATGCCGACTCGGGCTCTGTGGCCATCGAGGTGGCCATGAAGATGGCTGTCCAGGCCGCGGTCTCGCGCCACGGCTCGCACAAGCGCACAAACTTCATCACCATACGCAGCGGATATCACGGCGACACATGGAACGCCATGAGCGTCTGCGACCCCGTGACGGGGATGCACGGCGCCTTCGGCCCGGCCCTGCCCGTGCGCTTCTTTGCCCCCGCGCCGCAGACCAAGCCCTGGGAGCCGTGGGACGACGCCGACTTTGCCCCGCTCGAAGAGATGATGCGCGCCAACGCCTCAGAGCTCGCCGCCCTCATACTCGAGCCTATGGTCCAGGGAGCAGGAGGCATGAGGTTCTACCACCCCGAATACCTGCGCCGCGCCCGCGCCCTCTGTGACGAGCTCGGCATCTACCTGATATTCGACGAGATTGCCACCGGATTCTGGCGCACGGGCCGTATGTTTGCATGGGAACACGCCGGCGTCGAGCCGGACATCATGTGCATAGGCAAGGCGCTCACAGCCGGATACATGACCATGAGCGCCGTCCTCACCACCCGCGGCGTGGCCGACACCATATCGCGCGGCGAGGCCGGCGTGATGATGCACGGCCCCACATTCATGGCCAATCCCCTCGCCTGCGCCATAGCCGCAGCCTCGCTCAGACTCCTGCGCGAGAGCCGCCCGGCAGAGAACGTCGAGCGCATCGAGCGCATACTCCGCGAGGAATTCGCCCCCGCCGCCGCTCTCCCGGGCGTCAGGGAGGTGAGAGTCTTCGGAGCCATAGGCGTCATAGAGATGAAGGAGCCGGTCGACGTCGGCGAGTTCCAGAAAGAGTGTGTCAGCCGGGGCATATGGGTGCGCCCCTTCGGCCGCAACGTCTACGTGATGCCCCCCTACATAATCTCGGACGACGACCTCCGCACCCTCTCGCGGCGCACGATAGACTGCATCAGAGACCTATGACATCGCCCTCGGAATACTATTCGGAGGCTCTGGCCGAGCTCGCCGCCCAGGGCAACCTGCGGGCCATACCCAGCGGAGACTCTCCCGCAGGGCTCACAGACCTCTCCTCCAACGACTATCTGGGGCTCTCGGCCCGCGCCGACCTCCAGGAGCGGTTCATGGCCGACGCCAGGAGGCGCACAATCCCCATGAGCGCCTCGGCCGCGCGCCTGCTGAGCGGCACCCAGCGCGAATTCGCCGCGCTCGAAGAGCTCCTCTCCGGGCTCTACGGGCGCCCCGCCCTGCTCTTCAACAGCGGATACCACGCCAACGCCGGGCTTGTCTCGGCCCTCGCCTCGGCCCCCGGGACCGTGGTGATGGCAGACCGCCTGGTCCACGCCAGCATCATAGACGGCATCACGCTGAGCCGCGCCCCGCTGCGGCGCTTCCGCCACAACGACACCGCCCACCTCGAGCGCCTCATAGAGAAGGAAGAGGCCGAGGGGCGGGCCAAGCGCTTCCTGGTCATAGCCGAGGGGGTCTACTCGATGGACGGCGACAGGGCTCCGCTGGAGGCACTCGCCGCCCTCAAGAGGCGCCACCCCGGCGTGATGCTCTACATAGACGAGGCCCACTCCTTCGGCGTCTGCGGCCCGAGGGGCCTCGGCCTCTCGATGGCCCTGCCCGACCCCTCCGAAGCAGACATCATCGTAGGCACGCTCGGCAAGGCCGCCTGCTCCTCGGGCGCATTCGCCATAATGCACCCCGACCTGCGCGACTGGGCCGTCAACCGCGCCCGCAGCTTCATATTCTCCACCGCCCTGCCCCCGATGCAGGCCGCGTGGAGCAGATTCGTGATAGAGCAGATGCTCGGCATGGACGCCGAGCGCGCCCGCCTCGACAGCCTCGCCCGCATCATAGCCCCCGCCATAGGCTCGGAGCCGAGCCATATCATGGCTCTGGTCACCGGAGACCCCGTCTCGGCTGTCTCGCGCTCGCGCGAGCTGCTGGCCGAGGGGTTCAAGGTGCTGCCCATACGTGTCCCCACCGTCCCTCCAGGGACAGACCGCCTGCGCATAAGCCTCAGCGCGGCCCTGCCCGAAGAGGAAGCAATAAGATTCAAAAATCTACTGAGATGATACTCTCGCCGCTACAGACCGTCCCGACATCCCCGCGCCTAATCCTCATCTTTGCCGGATGGGGACAGGACCAGACCCCGTTCGAGGGGCTTGCCGCAGACGGATACGACATAGCCGTCGCCCACTCCTACGCCACGCCCGGCCAGCCCGACATACCGCAGGGCTACAAGGAGATAGCCGTGGTGGGATGGAGCTACGGGACGGGGCCTGCCGCCGAGTTCATACACTCGCACCCAGACCTGCCCGTCACAGCCCGCATAGCCGTCAACGGCACCCCCTGGCCCGTCCATCCCACCCTCGGGATACCGCCCGCGCTGTACGAGGCCACACTCGCCCGCCTCGACGACAAGGCCGTGCGCAAGTTCGAGATGCGTATGTGCGGAGGCGCCCGAGCCTATGCCTCATACGAGCCGCGCAGGCCGAGGCGCGACACCGCCGACCTGCGCCGCGAGCTCGAGATACTCGGCACGGCCTCGTGGCCGCGGGTGACCTGGGACACAGCCGTCATCCACACGGACGACGCCATAATCCCCCCCGCCAACCAGCGGAACGCATGGGAGACCGAGGCCGTGCGCATCATCTCGCTCCCCGGGCCGCACCTGCCAGACTTCGGACAGATACTCCCCACGCTGCTCACCCACAAGGCTCTCGTAGCCGAGCGGTTTGCCGGAGCCGAGGAGACATACGACGGCGCCGCGCAGGTCCAGGCAGGCATAGCCGGGCGCCTGCTCTCGCTGATTCCGCCCGAGGCCTTCGGCGGCAGAGTCATAGAGATCGGCTCCGGCACCGGCCTGGCCACCGCAGGCCTCGCCTCCAGGCCGCACAGGAGCCTCGAGGCGTGGGACCTGCACGTCACACCCTCCGTGGCCGCCATACCGGGCGTCAAGACGCGACGCTGCGACGCCGAGACAGAAATCTTCACCCTCGCCGACGCCTCGGTAGACCTCCTCGTCAGCGCCTCGGCCGTCCAGTGGTTCAACTCGCTCCCCGCCTTCCTGCGCCAGACCCTCCGCGTCCTGACCCCCGGCGGCACCGCGGCCATCTCGACCTACGGGCCGGAGACCATGGCCGAACTCCATACAGCCCTCGGCACCCGCAGCCGGTTCCACACCACGGAAGAGATAATGCGCATGATGCCCCCCGGGCTCGCCGTCAACGACCTGCGCGAGGAGCGCGTCACCCTTGGCTTTGCCACACCGCGCGACGTCATGCGCCATATGCGCCAGACCGGCGTCAACGCCATGGGCTCGGGCCCCTCGGCCGCGGCGGCCGCCCGCGCCCTGCTCGCCCGCTATCCCCTCGACGCCGACGGGCGCGCCCCCCTCACCTACCAGCCTATCCACATCCTGCTCCACAAACACTCATGAGCCAGACCATATTCATCTCCGGCATCGACACCGACGCCGGCAAAAGCTATGCCACAGCCCTGCTCGCACTCCGCCTCATCCGCGAGGAGGGACACACGGTCATCACCCAGAAGTTCATACAGACAGGCAACACAGGCATCTCGGAAGACATCGAGCTCCACCGCCGCATCATGGGCACAGGCCTGCTGCCGCGCGACCTCGACGGCACCACGGCCCCCGTCATATTCTCCTACCCCTGCTCGGCCCAGCTGGCCGCGCGCCTCGACGGGCGCGAGATAGACCTCGGCGTCATAGACCGGGCCACGGCCACGCTCGCCGCCGAGTATGACACTGTCCTCGTCGAGGGCGCCGGAGGCCTCATGGTGCCCGTCACAGACACCTTCACCACCATAGACTACATCTCGTCGCGCCGCCTGCCCCTCGTGCTCGTCACCAACGGGCGCCTCGGCTCCATCAACCATACCATCCTCTCGCTCGAGGCCGTCAAGGCCCGAGGCATCAAGCTCATGGAGGTGATATACAACCGCCACTTCGACTACGACCCCGTCATAGCCGAGGACACCCTCGGCTACATCACCCGCTATCTCGCCCGCGAGTTCCCCTCGGCGCGCCTCTCCACCATCCCCTCGGTAGGCTAAACCCGCCCCCCGGGTGAGATTTTGGCTGTTATGCGGATTTTTAGTAATTTTGCAGCCTAATCCCACCCACAGATGGCCAACGAGATAGACATACATATATCCAAAGAGCAGGTAGCCGAGCTTCCGACTGTGAAGTTCGAGGGAGACATCACCCTGATAGACAGGCCAGAGGATGTCCGCGAGGCTGTGGCATACCTGCGCTCCCAGCCCCTGGTGGGTTTCGACACAGAGACCAAGCCCAACTTCCGCAAAGGGATGTCCAACACGGTCTCTCTGATGCAGGTCTCCAGCGAGGAGCGCAGTTTCCTGTTCAGGCTCAACAAGATAGGATTCTGCGATGAGCTGCGCGAATTCATGGAATGCGAGGATGTCCTCAAGGTGGGGCTCTCGCTCAAGGACGACTTCCATATGCTCCACCAGATAGGCAGCTTCGAGCAGGCCAACTTCGTGGAGCTGCAGGACATGGTCAAGGAGTTCCGCATCACAGACGCCTCTCTCCAGAAGATATACGCCATCCTCTTCGGCGAGCGCATCTCCAAGGCCCAGCGCCTCACCAACTGGGAGGCCGCCACGCTGACGCCCGCCCAGATGGCCTATGCCTCGCTCGACGCCTGGGCCTGCCAGCGCATCTACCGCCTGCTCGAACAGGGCACATGGAGGCCCGAAGAGTCGCCCTACGCCGTGCCGCACGTCGAGGAGACCATCACTCCCGAACAGGCCGAAAAGCGGGCCAGACGCAAGCTCGAGCGCCAGCAGCGCAAGGAGCGCAGGGCCGCGGCCAGAGACGCAGAAGCCACACAGGCCACACCCGCACGCAAGCGCACCCGACAGCGCAAGAGACCCACTCCCCCGCCACCACCAGCCAACTGACCTCACCAGAAAGCCATGCGCATACTATCACCCCGCGACATCACAGCCGCGGCCGCCGACGCCGGGGCCGCCAAGGTCCGCCTCACACGGACAGACATCCCGCGCCTCCTGATATCGGCCATGCAGGCCGGAGCCTTCATCTCGCTCGGAGGCATACTTTCTGTAATCATAGGCTTCGGATTTCCCGAGCTCCAGGCCGCCAATCCCGCCATACAGAAACTGCTGAGCGGGGCCGCATTCCCCATAGGCCTCATCCTCACCGTGGTCCTCGGCGCCGAGCTCTTCACAGGCAACAATGCCGTACTCATCCCCTCCATGGCCCGCGGAGACCACGGCCCCGGACTCACCCTGCTCAACTGGACCCTCGTCTACCTGGGCAATCTGGCCGGCGCGCTCCTCTTCACCTATTTTCTCGTATATCTCTGCGGACTGACGGCCTCTGACCCCTACCTGAAGGCCGTCAAGGGGATAGCCGCGGCCAAGGTGTCGATGTCCTGGGGGACAGTCTTCCTCAAAGGCATCGGGGCCAACTGGTGTGTCTGCCTGGCCGTATGGCTCGCCCTCAGCGCCAAGACGCTGACAGGCAAGGCCCTCGGATGCTGGCTCCCCGTGATGGCCTTCGTGGCCCTCGGCTACGAACACTGCATAGCCAATATGTTCTTCATACCGCTCGGGATGATGCACGGCGCGGACATCACAGTGATGCAGGCCGTCACAGACAACTTTGTCCCCTCGACCCTCGGCAACATAGCCGGCGGAGCCATGCTCGTGGGCGCGGCAAGCGCCTACATACACCGGCCGGCGCTGAAAAAGTGAACCGCCCGCCCCGCCGGGACGTTATAGAGGCAGACAACAACCCTTTAAACATCTGCCTGTATGACATACTCAGAAATCACAAGCCGTCCCGGCGTTATCCTTATTGAATTCTATGCATCGTGGTGTCCCCACTGCCGCAAGATGATGCCCGTCGTCGAAAAGCTGCGCGATCAGCTCGAAGGGCAGGCAGACGTGGTGAGACTCGATGTGGACTCAGACACAGAGGCCGCCGAAGAGGCCAAGGCCAACAGCGTCCCCCTCTTCGTCATCTTCAAGGATGGCAAGGAGATGTGGCGCCAGTCGGGCGAAATGGACGGCCAGGCACTCCTGAGCAAGGTCCAGTCATATCTCTGAGACATCATCCCCTCGGCAGGGAGAGGCCCGGCAGTCTCGCCGCCCCCCCCTCGCGTCGCCTACTCTTTCTCTTCGGCACCCTTGCGGTAGGCGGTGGGAGTGGTGCCGTGGGCGGCCTTGAAACACTTTCCGAAATAGTTCAGGTCCGAGAAGCCGCAGTCGTAGGCTATCTCCTTGACAGCCATGCGCGTCTCTCTCAAGAGCTTGGCCGCGTGGTTGAGGCGTGTGCGTCTCATGAAGTCGGCGGGGCTGACGCCCATCAGCGACTTCATGCGGCGCGTCAGGTTGCTTCGGCTAACGCCGACGGCCTCGGCCATGCCCTCCACGTCGGCCTCGCTGTCGGCCATATGGGCGGTGACGTAGGCGCTGACAGCCTCCATGAATAGCGTGTCCTGCTCGTCGAGGCCCGTCTCCGGACGGGACTGCGGCGCCGGCTCAGAGACAGCGGGAGCGATGTCCGGCGCGGCATTGCGCGAGGCAATGGCCAGATAGGCCTCGAGTGTCTCGCGCTGCTTGCGCTTGATGGCCCGTATGTAGAGGCAGGTCCACACCACTCCGCCGGCGGCGAGCAATATCACCAGCCACATCAGGGCCTTGGCCCATACCGTCTCGTGCCAGCGCGGCACAACCTCAAGCGTCAGCGTCCTTACCGAGCCGGGGACAAGGCGTCCCATATGGTCCGTGACCCTCACCTCGGCCGTGTAGATGCCGGGCGCGAGGTCGAAGAGCGTCAGGGTGCGCTCGGGCGCGGGGACGCTCCACTGCCCGCCGTTGAGCCTGAAGGAGTAGCGTATGTCTTCGGGACAGCCAAACTCCACGGCCGCGCATCTCAGCGTCAGAGAGCGCTCGGAGGGGCTGAGCACAAGCCTCTCCACCGACGGAGGCAGGATGGAGTCGCCGGCGGCTCCGAGGCTGACAGAGGTGAAGTAGACGGGCATCCACGTGCTTCGCGGAAGGGTGTCGGCCAGATTGACCAGCAGGCCGCCGTGCTCCGTGCCCACGAGCAGGCGCCCGTCGCCGAGCGGCAGGGGCCTCATGTCCGAAAATCTAAGGCGTCCGCGCCAGTAGGCCGGACCGTATATCACCACCTTGCCGTCGGGCGCCGAGGGGTCGAATGTGAAGAGCGAGCTGAGCCCGGCGGCCACCACACACCCTGAGCCGGGCAGGGAGGCGAGAGACCTCACCATCCCGAGATTGCGTGTGCGCAGCCAGGGAGCCACCTGCGTGAAGACGGCGCGCCCGAAGGGGTCTCCCTTCATCAGCGTGATGCCGTTGCTCTCCGTGGCCACGAGCCACGCCGAGTCTGAGAGCTGGAGTATGTCTGTGGTGGCTATGCAGGGGAGCGATTCAGACCGGCCCGGCTCGGTGAAGTGCAGCACAGACCGCTCCGAGGGGGCCGTGGGGTCGAAGGCGAGGACGCCGCCGGTGGTGGCCACTATCATCAGCGTGTCGGCGCAGAGCATGGCCTTGCGGGCCCGCTCCGTGCCCCGGGGTGTGTCGTAGACGCCATGGCCTGGGCGTATGATGCCGCGGCCCATGGTGATGCCTACCAGCCCCTGTGTGGGATGGTGCAGGATGTCATATACATCGCCGTCGTCCGTATGGGCCACATCACGTCCGGGACGTATGTGGAAGAGCCCCTCGGGCTTGCATCCTGCCCACACACTGCCGTCGGCGTCTCCCTCGAGCGAGTAGACGCTGCGGCCGAACGAGACAAACGTGCGGCTCAGACGGCCGTCGGGACCTACATAGAGCGGGTCTCCGTCAGGCCCGTCGGGATAGAGGGCTATGGCCTTGCGCTCGGGCTCGGCCACCCACAGACACCCGCCGCCGTCGATAAAGGAGTCGAGTATGCGGCCGTCGTTGCCTCCCTTGAGCTCGGTGTATGGCAGTGTGCCGAGCTCAAGGCGGTGTGCGCCGAGCTTGCTCCTGAACCACAGGCCTCCGTCGAGGTCGGTGGCACAGTAGTATAGCGACGAGTCGGATATGCGCAGGTCGGCCACCTCGACGGGAGGCGCTCCGGCCGAGTCGGCATAGAAGACACGTCCCTCATGGGTCACCATCCACTGGTGGCCGCGCGCATCGGGACGTCCGTATGCCTGGTCGGCCATCCTGACCCCGGCAAAGTCTCCGACCTTCTCGCGCCGTCCGCGCTTGGGATATACGAGCTTGGGGCGCTCGCGGCTTTCCACCGGGCGCATGGGCCCTACGGCAGGCAGGGCGTACCATCCGCCCTCGCGCAAGCTGACGGCCACGGTGTCGGCCGTGGCGTTCCAGCGCCAGGCCCGGATGTTGACCGAGCGGCCTATGGCCTGCTCGAATCTCTCGTGGACATCCTCCCACCTGTAGTCGGGCATGGCAAGGCGCACAAGGCGGTCGTCCACACGTCCCCACACCGAGCTGTCGGCCGCCACATATACGGCGCGGAAGCGCTGTGAGTAACGGCGCACGGTGTCGGCCGTCTGGGGCCTGATCACGCGGAAGTCATATCCGTCATAGCGGTTGAGGCCGTCCCACGTGGCCAGCCAGACAAAGCCGTCGGGACCGGCGGCAATACCCTTGACACTCCTCTGGGACATCCCGTCGGTCTCGTCGTAGAGCCTTGCATGACAGTATGGACGGGCGCCCCGCACGGAAAGAGCGCACGGGAGCAGGCTTAGAAGCACTATGATCGGCAAGAGATGTTTCATGGTGTCTTGCCGCAAAATTACGACAGATAAGCATATTTTTATTGTTAAAAATACTTAATTCCTTGTGCGGTTTTCACTTTGTGCGTATCTTTATCCTGCCGCTCAGCACGGCACACACATACACACAACAGACCAAACGCACACACATCATGCACATTGGCCACCGTATCCAAGAGGTGCTGAATGAGCAGAGACGCCCGGCCTCGTGGCTTGCATCCGAGATCTTTGTCTCGCGCACCCACATATACAAAATCTTCGAGAAGCCCTCGCTCGACTGCGTCATGCTCCTGAGAATATCCAGAGCCCTCGACCACGATTTTTTTGCCGAACTAAGCCTCCGCCTGAAGGCTGACGACAGGTGACCCACATATGTGTCGCCATTTTGCCGACAAAATGTATCCTTAGAGGAGACATGGTTTTAGGACTTGTTTAATTTTATTGTAATACCTTTGCAATCGTAAACAAACAGTCCCAAAACAATACCCAATCCAAAGCAACAATGTCAAAAATCTTCAAGACCTTCTTCCTCACCATGATGGTGGCGGCCCTCTGCGCAGGCTTCACCTCCTGCGGTTCTGACGACGACGAGGACGAGCCCATTAAGGTGACCTCTGTCATAGGCAAGTGGCAGCAGACCAACTCGTACGGCACCACCATCACCATCACCTTCAAGAAGGACGCCACAGGCAACATCTTCTATCAGTTCACCAGCGGTTCAGACCAGACAGAATACTTCGAATACCGCCTCCAGACAGACTCTGACGGCGACCAGACCATATTCATCACCTCTGACGACTGCCAGCTCTCCGGCACCTACGACGTGATACTCACCCCCAGCACCCTTACCCTCTCGACATACATCAGCGGCGAGGGCAACGTGCAGTACAAGTTCAACAAGGTGAAGTAATCCCTGCCCCGGACAGGCAGACAGACGACAACGAGAGAGGCGGCGCCCCGGTGCGCCGCCTATCACGTTGGAATATAGTCGTCCGGCGCAAAGGCCGACCACAGGAGAGGGACAGAATCAGTCCATCAGCTTGCGGTAACGGCGGCGCGGAGGCTCCTTGCCGTCGTTCTGGCGGCGCTTGTACTCCTCGTAGTCCGAGTAAGAGCCCTCGTAGAACACCACCTTGCCGTCGCCCTCGAAAGAGAGTATGTGGGTGCAGATGCGGTCGAGGAACCATCGGTCGTGGCTCACGACAACGGCACATCCAGCAAAGTCGTCGAGACCCTCCTCGAGCGCGCGCAGGGTGTTGACGTCGATATCGTTGGTGGGCTCGTCGAGCAGGAGCACATTGCCCTCCTCCTTGAGCGCCATGGCCAGGTGGAGACGGTTGCGCTCGCCGCCCGAGAGGACGGCAATCTTCTTCTCCTGGTCGGCTCCGGTAAAGTTGAAGCGCGAGAGATAGGCGCGGGCGTTGACGTCGCGGCCGCCCATGCGGAACGACTCCACGCCCTGGGATATCACCTCATAGACAGTGCGCTCGGGCAGCAGGTCGTGGTGTGTCTGGTCTACATAGGCAATCTTGACAGTCTCGCCCACCTCGAACGAGCCTGCATCCGGCGTCTCCTGGCCCATGATGAGGCGGAAGAGCGTCGTCTTGCCGGCGCCGTTGGGGCCTATGACGCCCACGATGCCGCCCTGCGGCAGGGAGAACGAGAGGTCGTCAAAGAGCTTCTTGGCCCCGAACGCCTTGCTGAATCCCTGCACGTCTATCACCTTCTGGCCGAGGCGCGGGCCGTTGGGGATGAAAATCTCCAGACGCTCCTCCTTGGCCTTCTGATCTTCGTTGAGCATACGGTCGTAGCTGTTGAGACGCGCCTTGCCCTTGGCCTGGCGGGCCTTGGGAGCCATGCGCACCCACTCGAGCTCGCGCTCGAGGGTCTTGCGGCGCTTGGAGGCCTGCTTCTCCTCCTGGGCCATGCGCTTGGTCTTCTGGTCGAGCCACGAAGAATAGTTGCCCTTCCAGGGTATACCCTCGCCGCGGTCGAGCTCGAGAATCCATCCGGCCACGTGGTCGAGGAAGTAACGGTCGTGGGTGATGGCAATCACCGTGCCGGGATACTGCTGGAGATGCTGCTCGAGCCAGTCGATGCTCTCGGCGTCGAGGTGGTTGGTGGGCTCGTCGAGCAGGAGGATGTCAGGCTGCTGCAGCAGGAGGCGGCAGAGAGCCACACGGCGGCGCTCGCCACCCGAGAGGGTAGACACCTTCTGGTCGTCGGGCGGACACTGCAGGGCGTCCATCGCGCGCTCGAGCTTTGAGTCGAGGTTCCATGCATCGGCGGCGTCGAGCTTGTCCTGCAGCTCGGCCTGGCGGGCGAGCAGGGCGTCGAAGTCAGCGTCGGGGTCGGCGAAAGCCTCGTTGATACGGTCAAACTCGGCCAGGAGGTCGGTGATGGGCTTAACGCCCTCGCGCACCACCTCTATCACGGTCTTCTCAGGGTCGAGCTGAGGGTCCTGCTCAAGATAGCCCACCGAGTAGCCGGGCGAGAATACCACCTCGCCCTGATAGTTCTTGTCAATGCCGGCGATAATCTTCAGCAGCGAAGACTTGCCCGAACCGTTGAGACCGATGATGCCTATCTTGGCACCGTAGAAGAAGGAGAGGTAGATGTTCTTCAACACCTGCTTCTGAGGGGGGTAGGTCTTGGAAACACCTACCATCGAAAATATTACTTTCTTATCGTCTGCCATATATGATATTTGATTGATTTAGAATTTGTAGGCCGATATGGACAGTGTACGGCATAATACGACAAAAGTAATAATATTTTGAAAATCCTGCAAATTTTAACCTCCCGGCGCATACGCGCGCTCTGCAAATCGTCGTCCTCGCGGACGCCGACACTGCCTCAATTCTAAATTCTCAATTCCCCCTGTGGTTCCTCGGATGGTACATGAGTATGTCCTGGCGCAGCACAGAGCGGTCGAGGTGGAGGTAGATCTGGGTGGTGTCTATCGAGGCGTGGCCCAACATCTGCTGTATGGCCCTGAGATTGGCGCCGCCCTCAAGCAGGTGGGTGGCAAAGGAATGGCGCAGGGTGTGGGGCGATATCACCTTGCGGATGCCCGCCGCGTCGGCCAGAGCGCGGACTATCTGGAAAACCCTCTGGCGGGTGAGGGCCGTGCCGCGCGACGAGATGAAGAGCGTGTCGCGCGCCGAGGGAGCCACACCCATGCGGGCGCGGTCTTTCATCCAGTCGGCTATGCACTCCACAGCGCTCTCGCTCATCGGCACCATCCTCTCCTTGTCGCCCTTGCCGCGCACAACAAGATAGCCCTCCGAGGCATAGATTCTTGATATCTCGAGCCCCGTGAGCTCGCTGACGCGGAGTCCGCATCCGTAGAGCACCTCCATCATGGCCCTGTCTCTGTTGGCCTCGGCCTTCAGCGGGTCTATGGCGTCTATCATGGCGTCTATCTCCTCGACGGTGAGCACCTCGGGCAGACGCAGGCCGAGGCGGGGAGACTCGAGCAGGGCCGACGGGTCGGACGGGAGATACTCCTCGAGGCAGAGCCAGTGGAAGAACGACTTGGCCGAGGCCACCACACGCGCCTGTGTGCGCGGGGCTATCCCGAGGTCGTGCAGGTCGCCGAGATAGAGGCGGAGCGTCTCGAGGGTGACATCCCTCAGCCCCGTGCCGCTCTCGGCGAGCCACCCGAGCAGCCTCCGCAGGTCCGAGATATAGCTGATGCGCGTGTTCTCAGACCGGCCCCTGTCGAGTGTGAGG
Organism: Duncaniella sp.; assembly: GCA_029052375.1. GTDB lineage: Bacteria > Bacteroidota > Bacteroidia > Bacteroidales > Muribaculaceae > Duncaniella. Next base: position 23,761 of record JAIDJD010000334.1, read on the forward strand.
TTGAGCTCATACTCGCCGAGAGCCTTCTCTATGTCGAGGTGCCGCAAGTTTTTCTGCATCGTTCACGAAAAATTTACCTCAAAGGTCTGCGGGGTGAGGTCGGGGCGCATCACCAGCAGGGCCATCCGCCCGTCTGTCAGGCAGATGCCGCGGTCTTCGGGCCCGAGCAGGGACCGGCCGGAACAGCGCCGCACAAACACCACGCCGCGCCGCGGAAGGGCCAGCGTCTCAGGGTCGGCGGCGAGAAAGATGAATGGCTCGGCCTCATGCCCGGGCAAGGACTTGGAAAACCTCACCGTAGAGCGGGCGGCACGGAAGGCCTCGCGCTCGGGAGGTGTCAGCCTGGTGCCCTCCGGGACTGTGACACAGCGGGGGTCAAACTCGCAGGCAACCCTGAAGAGCATCCTCTCGTAGTCTCCGCAGAGCCGTCCGTATCCATACCACACGCATCCGTGGTCGCGCAAGACCCCGGTGACGAGCCTGAAAGCCAGCGGCGAATGTATCCCGTGGCCCTTCGAGCGCCACCAGCGTCCGAGTCTGCCCATCACCCCTTGCGGCGCACAGCCATGCCTATGGCGGCGAGGCCCATGATGTAGATGAACGCCACAGAAATCCTGGCCATGAGGTCGGTGGTGTGGAGCGACTGCGGGTCGAAGGTCATGGAGAGCGTGTGCTCGCCCGCGGGCAGGGCTATGGCGCGCAGCACATAGTCGGCCCGGGCTATACCGACAGGCTTGCCGTCCACCTCGGCCTTCCATCCCCAGGGGAAATAAATTTCCGAGAAGACCGCCACGCGGGGCGCCGAGGCGCGGTAGCGGTAGGCGAGCCTGTGGGGCGCGTATGCCGTCTCGGCTATATAGTCAGTGGAGTCGGCCGCGGCGGGGGCCACCCTGAGCATATCGGCAAACTGTCTGTCGGCGACTGCGTGGGTGCGGGGATTGATGTGCGAGAGGCCGGCCATCTCGGCGTCGGCGCCGGAGACAAAGCTGACAGAGTCTACAAACCACGCGTTGCCCATCGCCTCGGGGTTGTAGATGGGATTTCCCTGCATATCCACCACGTATCTGGCGTTGAGCATATTGAGCACATTCCAGTCGGCGTCTGTCTGGGTGCCGTCAGTGAAGTGGCTCAGGTGGCGGTCTATGAGGTCCTGATAGCGGGTCAGCTTGGCCGCGTGATATCCGCCTATCATCTTGTGGTAATAGCTCGGGTCGGCGCTGTAGAAGCGCGGGATGTCCATCACGCGGTAGTTCTGAGCGGTGTCCGCGAGTATCATGCGGTCTGCCTGAGTCATGGCTATCGGCGCGCCCACCTGGAGCGACGCGGGCACGAAGCAGTCGTGAGAGAGATAGCGCTTGTTGACGGTATAGAGGTCGGCGCCTGCCACGGCGGCCACCATCAGCGCCGCCCAGAGGGGCCTGAGGCGCCCCTTGGCGAACAGGAACAGCACGCCGGCGCCAATGATGATGAAGATGAGCGACCTCAGCGAGTCGGCCCTGACGAGGCTGTAGCGGAGCGTCTCGACGGCGTTCCAGATGGCGGGATTGGCCAGCGAGAACTGCGCGGCCTCGGCCGGCGAATAGCCCTGACCGGCGAGCGACTGGGCTATGTACCTGTCTATGGTGCGGTCGTTGTCGCTGACGGCGTCGCCGAAGATGCCTGGCATCACCATGCCGGCCACGCACACGAGGGCGGCGAGACCGAAACACCATGCGGCGTGCTTGAGCCAGCGGCGGCGCTCGTCGGCGGGAGTGTCGAGCAGGCGCTGCAGGCCCATCATGGCCAGCAGGGGTATGGTGAACTCGGCTATCACGAGGATGCTCTCGACGGTGCGGAACTTGCTGTACATCGGCGCTATCGAGAGCATGATGTCTGTGAAGACCATGGCGTGGCGCCCCCAGGCAAGGAGGATGGAGAACACCGTAAGCGCCACCAGCGCCCACTTGAGCGGGCCCTTGACCATGACGGCGCCGAGCAGGAAGAGCGCGAAGATGAGGGCGCCCACATAGACAGGGCCGTTGGTCCCCTCGGGGTCGCCGAAATACTGGCTGAGGAAGCCGAGATACTGGGCCTGCATGGCGTCTATCTCGCCACGGTCTGCCATCTCGCGGCCCCTGTCGGTGTCGGCGAGCGACGTGGCCTTCATGCGTCCGGCCTCGGGGCGCGCCGAGGCGCCGCCCTTGATGTTGGGTATCAGCAGGGAAAATGTCTCGGAGGGCTGATAGCTGTATTGTGTGATGTAGTCCTTGTCGAGGCCTCCGGTCTCGCCTCCGGCCGAGGCGGGCTGGGCCAGCTCGCTGTGGCGTCCGCGCATGGTCTCCTTAGAGTACTCATACGTGTTGTAGAGGCTCGGCAGGTTGGCGCCGACGGCAAGCACGGCCGCGGCGGCGAGGGCTCCGGTGGCCTTACACCAGCGGGGCATCTCCCCGGACTTAAGCGCGCCAGCGAGCATGGCCGCCATTATGCCGAGAATCACGAAGAGGAAGTAGTAGGTCATCTGGACGTGGTTGCCCGCTATCTGCATCATCCCGAAGAGCGCCGCCATGGCCGCGCCCGCCAGATAGCGCCCGCGATAGCAGAGCATGACGCCGGCGATGGTAGGCGGGATGTAGGCCAGCGTGACAAACTTCCAGATGTGGCCCGCGCCTATTATTATAATAAAATAGGTGGAGAATCCGTAGGCTATCGCGCCCGCGAGCGAGACATACCACCTCATGCCCATGGCCATGAGCAGAATGAAGAAGCCCACCATCATCATGGCCGGGAGCTGGGCGGGCGAGGGGAGGCCGAGGCCCATGACGCTGTCTATCCACCTGTACCACCCCGACGAGGGATAGGCGGGAGATATCTGGAACGTGGGCATACCCGAGAAGAGCGAGTTGGTCCAGCGCGGCGTCTCGCCTGTGGCCTCGGCATACGCCTTGGCCTCCTGGCCTATGGCTATGCCCTGCTGCATATCGTGCTGGCGCAGGAGGTTGCCCTGCGCGGCGTCGGGATAGAAAAACGCAAACGAGATGGCCGCGATGACGGCCACCCCGAGCAGGAAGAAGAGCGGCCGGCGCCACTTGTCTGTTGCTGTATTCATGTCTGTATGTAGGTTGGAGGGGGGATGAGAGAGTGTACTGGTTATTCGGCGGGGCGCAGCTCCAGGGGCACCTCGTCTGAGGCCGCCACGGTGTCGGCCGCCACGGTGTCGGCAGGCTCGGGTGCGTTGAGCGAGCCGTCGTGGATGGCATCATACTGGGTGAGCCTCTCGCGGAAGGCCGCCGCCACAGAGTCGAAGTTGACAGAGGGGTTCAGCCTGCGGGCCTTCTCGAAAGCCGCGCGGGTGTCGGCGGGATTGGCCGAGAGAGCTATGTCGTAGACATCCACATACTTGCGCAGGGTCTCGAGGTCTTTGCGTGTCTCCTTGGCCCTGACAGCCTCGTTGTGGATGGTGAGGAAGGCCGTCAGCACCTGCACGGTCTGTTCGGGCGTAAGGTCGTCCACCATCAGCGCCATGCTGTCGGCCATAGCCGAGGCCTCGCCGAGCTGTCCGCCGTTGAGGGCCACAGCCAGGCGCGAATTGTTCTCCTCGTTGGCGCGCAGCACAGCCCCGTCGGCCTCAGGCTCGGCCTTCTCTGCCTTCTGGCCGCAGGACACCGCAATGGCTCCGACCACAGCAAGAAGCAAATAGAGTATCTTCTTCATATATTTGTATGAGTTTAATGTTTAGGGCCTTGCGGCCTGGGGTTTAAAGTTTAGCAAGGCCTGCGGCCTGGGGTTTAAAGTTTAGGGCCTTGCGGCCTGGGGTTTAAAGTTTAGCAAGGCCTGCGGCCTGGGGGTAGTTTAAAGTTTAGGGCCTTGCGGCCTGGGGTTTAAAGTTTAGCAAGGCCTGCGGCCTGGGGGTAGTTTAAAGTTTAGGGCCTTGCGGCCTGGGGTTTAAAGTTCAGCAAGGCCTGCGGCCTGGGGGTTTGGTTTAAAGTTTAACAAGGTCTACACCTCGTCAAGAAATAAACTTTAAACCGCGCGAAGCGCCTCATCAAGAAATAAACTTTAAACCTGAGAGCGACGCTCCTAAACCTTAAACCGCGCGAAGCGCCTCATCAAGAAATAAACTTTAAACCTGAGAGCGAAGCTCCTAAACCCTAAACTGCGCGAAGCGCCTCATCAAGAAATAAACTTTAAACCTGAGAGCGAAGCTCCTAAACCCTAAACTGCGCGAAGCGCATCCTCACCGCCTCGGGGCGCACTTAACGGGATAGTCACAGCGCACCTTGCCCGATATCATGGCGTTGAGCTTGCCCTTGAGCAGGCGGCGGCGTATCATCGAGACGTGGTCTATGTAGAGGCGGCCGTCGAGGTGGTCACACTCATGCTGCACGATGCGGGCCAGGAAGCCCGAAATCTCGCGCGACTGAGGCTTGAAGTCGGCGTCAACCCAGTCGAGGCGGATATGCTCCACGCGCGCCACCTTCTCAGAGAGGCCGGGGAGGCTGAGACACCCCTCCTCGCGGCTCACGGGCTCGCCGTCGAGCACGGTCACCACAGGATTGATGAGCGCGAATTTCTGGCCCTCGCACTCCGGAAAGCTCTCCTTGAGGCCGTCGGCGTCTATCACCACTATCTTTTCGGCCAGGCCTATCTGCGGAGCGGCCAGGCCGCAGCCGTCAGAGGCATACATGGTCTCGAACATATTGTCAAGGAGCTGGGCCAGGCCTTCGCGGCCCTCGGCTACATCGGCACACTCCTTGCGGAGCACGGGGTGGCCATACACATATACGGGTAGTTTCATTTCAGCGAATCGAGATAAGAATTGAGTATGATGACGGCGGCCATCCTGTCGATGGCCCCCTTGTCCTGTCTGGTCTTGCGTGCAAACCCGCCCTCTATCATGGCCTTGTGGGCCAGCGTCGAGGTGAAGCGCTCGTCCCACATCACCACCGGCATCTGCGGCAGGGCGTGGCGCAGGCGCCCGAGAGCCGGCTCTATGTAGCGCATCGACTCTGACGGCGAGCCGTCCAGCTGGCGCGGGAGGCCGACGATGATGGCGTCTACCTGATTTTCAGCTACATAGCGCGTCACGTAAGGCAACAGCTCGCCGGCGGCCACCGTTGTCAGCGCGGTGGCCACAATGCGCAGGGGGTCGGTGACGGCTATGCCGCAGCGGCGCCGTCCATAGTCTATGGCAAGGAGTCGTCCCATCTCAGAGGTAGTTTTGCACCGCAAAGATACAAAAAAAACTGCAAAAAACAGCCTGACCCTTTGGCACATCCGCCAAATATTCGTAACTTTGCACACGATTCCGCAATCTCTGGACGGGACAAGCGGCCCTCTACATTGCGGCTAATGTTCACATTTTAAACTTACAAAGGAAAAATGGATTTAATCAAAGTAGTCGAAGAGAAGTTTGCCACCGGCAAGCAGCACCCCGACTTCCAGCCCGGCGACACCATCACCGTGGCCTATCGCATCAAGGAAGGCAACAAGGAGCGTATCCAGCAGTACCGCGGCGTAGTCATCCGCATCTCCGGCGAGGGCACCAAGAAGCGCTTCACCGTACGCAAGATGTCTGACAACATCGGCGTAGAGCGCATCTTCCCCATCGAGTCGCCCTTCATCGACTCCATCACCATCAACAAGTACGGCAAGGTGCGCCGCGCCAAGCTCTACTACCTCCGCGCCCTCACAGGCAAGAAGGCACGCATCAAGGAGCGCCGCGTCGTCAAGAAGGCCTGATTCCCTTCCCTACCCCAAAGCGAACAATGAGCCCGGGACTCTCCTCCCGCGGCTCATTTATTTTTGGAAATTAAATTAATTTTTGTAAATTTGCACCCAAATCTATACCATTCCCACATCACGGTTCATTCATCCCAAACTAAATGAATAATCTAATCACCATCTCACCGTCGCCGCACGCACAGACCCCGACCACGGTGACGCGACTGATGATGCACGTCATCATCGCCCTGATTCCGGCTGTCCTGGTGGCCCTCTACTGCTTCGGGCTCGGCGCCGCGATAGTCATCCTCACCTCCATCGCAGGCTGTGTCGCCGCCGAGTATCTCATCACCCGCTTCATGCTGGGACAGAAACCCTCGATAGGCAATCTCTCGGCCGTCCTCACAGGCCTCCTGCTCGCCCTCAACCTCCCCTCCAACCTCCCCGTCTGGACCATCCTCATAGGCTGTGTCGTAGCCATCGGCATAGGCAAGATGACATTCGGAGGCCTCGGATGCAACATCTTCAACCCCGCCCTCGTCGGCCGCGTATTCCTGCTGCTCTCCTTCCCCGTGGCCATGACATCGTGGCCCGAGCCCCTGGTCAACCGCATGGCATACACCGACGCCTCCACCGGCGCCACCGTCCTCGGCCTGCTCAAGCAGGGCCTCATCGACCCCTCCGAGATCAGCCTCACCGACGCCCTCCTCGGCCAGATGGCAGGCTCGCTCGGCGAGGTGGGAGCCATAGCCCTCATCATAGGCTTCATATATATGCTCTGTATGCGCGTCATCACATGGCACACCCCCGTAGCCATCATCGCCACAGTGGCCCTCTTCAGCCTCTGCGTCGGCGCGCCCGTCGGCGTTGAGCTCCTCTCCGGAGGCCTCCTGCTCGGCGCCATATTCATGGCCACAGACTACGTCACATCGCCCATGTCCCACAAGGGACAGCTCCTCTACGGCGTCATGATAGGCATCATCACCCTCGTCATCCGCCTCTGGGGCGCATACCCCGAAGGTATGTCGTTCGCCATACTCATAATGAACGGCGTCACACCCCTCATCAACCGCTATATGAAACCCCGCAAGTTCGGAGAAGGGAGGGCCGCCGCATGAAGTCGACTCTCCTTAACATGGTGCTCTCGCTCGGCATCATAACCATCGTGGCCGCAGGCCTCCTCTCGTGGACATTCACCATCACGGAAGAGCCCATCGCACAGGCCAAGGCACAGAAACAGCAGGATGCCATCGGACAGGTGCTCCCCGGCATCGCATTCAACAACGACCCCGGCGCCGAGGCCGTAAGGATAGCCGTCGGCACAGACTCGCTCACAGTCTTCCCCGCCCTCCAGGACGGCGCTCTCGCAGGCCTCGCCGTAGAGAGCCACGACTACAACGGATTCTCGGGCCTCATCACCGTCATGTACGGCTTCAACGCCCAGGGCGACATCACCGGATATGCCGTCATGCAGCACGCCGAGACCCCCGGCCTCGGCTCCAAGATGGGCGAATGGTTCTGCGGACAGGGCCACTCGATCATAGGCCTCAACCCCAAGACCGCCAACCTCACCGTCAGCAAGGACGGAGGCGACGTGGACGCCATCACGGCCGCCACAATCACATCGCGCGCCTTCCTCCGCGCCCTCGGACTCGCCAACCAAGCTTTCGACCAGTACAACGCACAGCAATAACATCAGGCCATGAACGACAAACTGAGAATACTCTTCAACGGCATCATCGCCGAAAACCCGACATTCGTGCTGATGTTAGGTATGTGTCCCACACTGGGCACCACCGGCTCGGCCCTCAACGGCATGAGCATGGGCCTCGCCACGATGGCGGTGCTCATATGCTCCAACGTCGTGATCTCGCTCATCAAGAACTTCGTGCCCTCCAAGGTGCGCATCCCCGCCTACATCGTGGTCATAGCCGCGTTCGTGTCGATGCTCCAGCTGGTGATGGAGGCATACGTGCCCGCCCTCTACGCCACCCTCGGCATCTTCATCCCCCTCATCGTCGTCAACTGTATCGTGCTCGGCCGCGCCGAGTCGTTCGCCTCGCGCCACGGCGTCTTCGACAGCTGTCTTGACGGCATAGGCATAGGCCTCGGATTCACCATGGCCCTCACCCTCCTCGGAGCCGTCCGCGAGCTCCTCGGCACAGGCAAGATATTCGACCTCGCCATCTATCCCGAACAGTTCGGCTCGCTCGTATTCGTGCTCGCCCCGGGTGCATTCATCGCCCTCGGCCTCCTCATCGCTCTCTTCACCAAGCTCCGCAAGGCCTGAATCCAACACCCCTAAAGACAAACAGCTATGTTAGAGTACATCTCCATAATCATCACGGCAATCTTTGTCAACAACATTGTCTTTGCCCAGTTTCTCGGCATCTGCCCCTTCATCGGAGTCTCGCGCAAGCTCTCCTCGGCCGTCGGCATGGGCGCCGCCGTCACATTCGTGATGGTGATAGCCACAGCCATCACATGGCTCCTCCAAGACCTCGTGCTCACACCCTTCAAGCTGGGCTTCATGCAGACCATAGTCTTCATCCTGGTCATCGCCGCCCTCGTACAGATGCTCGAGATCATACTCAAGAAGATTGCACCCGCCCTCTACAGCGCCCTCGGCGTGTTCCTCCCCCTCATCACCACCAACTGTGCCGTCCTCGGCGTAGCCATCACCGTGGTGCAGAAGAACATGAACCTCGGCGAGAGCCTCGTCTACGCCGTAGCCACAGCCATCGGCTTCACCATGGCCATCTCCATCTTCGCAGGCATCCGCGAACAGCTCACCCTCACCGCCGTCCCCAAGGCAATGAAAGGTGTGCCTATCGCCCTCATCTGCGCAGGCCTCCTCGCCATGGCCTTCATGGGCTTCTCCGGCATCAAAATCGGCTGACAATCCACACCCCAGATAAAAAAAGGCACGCACCAGCGTGCCTTTTTTCGTTTTCAGTTGTTATATATACAAGCCCCCCAGCCACTGCCAGACCTATCAGGCTTATAAATCTTATATATCGTATAAGCCTTATAAACCCAATCTGCCCTTACAATAAACCAGCCCCACAGGCCGTTAGTCAAGGGGTATGGCGGGTTAGGGTGGGAAAAA
>JAIDJD010000335.1:0-831 GCA_029052375.1 Duncaniella sp.
GTCGTGGAGCCCTACTCTATTTCGGCCGGACTTGCCGATCCCGGCGTAGGTCCTCTGCTGGCCTATCTTGCAGACTGCGGCCGCATGGAGGTCCTCTCAGCTAAAGATTCGGAAGCTCTTGACGCCGCCTTCCTCCTTGCCCGCACAGAGGGAATCATCCCGGCACTGGAAAGCTCTCATGCCCTGGCCGCACTCGGCAAAATCTCCTTCAACCCCGACGATGTCGTGATTGTCAATCTTTCAGGCCGAGGCGACAAGGATATGAAAGCCTATGGAGAAGGGTGATTCAGGTGTGTCTGCGGAGGTATGCGAGCCATGCGTATCGGGGCCTTCTTGAGAGGTAGCCCAGGTCGTGACCGTGCGTATAGGCCTCGTGCTCGAAGGAGATGTTCATGTAGGCTTCGCTCCAGTTGCGATAGCGGGCAAACCTCACCGCCCACTCTATCAGATAGAAGATGTAGAACGGCAGGAAGAGCATCTCCCTCTGCTGGGCGGTGTGTATGCGCTCGTGATTGACTACGTGGCGGTCTATCCACCACGTTTCGCGGGCCCAAAGGGTGCCGAAGAGATTCACGCAGAGTCCCTTCGGCACCAGCCTGCACTTCACTATCACAGGCTTGCCCATGGTCAGGCAACCTTGCGAACATAGAGAAACTTGGGATAGCAACCGAGGACGCAGAGCGTCACGGGGCACACCCATATCATATGCCGGGAGAAGCCCTCTACGGAGGTTGAGTCGTAGTGAGACCCGCCGGCGAACGACTTGTCTATCTGACGGAGCTCGAAGTGGCCGTCAACGCACTTAGGCTCCTCCGAGGGAACCACGTGGAT
>JAIDJD010000335.1:841-4123 GCA_029052375.1 Duncaniella sp.
CATCTCGAGGTTGGCACGCCTGCCGCCCCCCGGCATCTCGAGCCACCACCGGCCATCGGGGTCCTGGACGAAGGTGAGAGTGTACTCTCCCCTGCCGTTGGAGAGGATACCCTTTACGAAGTGGTGGATTGCGAGGAAGTTGTTGAGAAAGTTTGCCATAATCTTATATCGGTTTGGGGGTTAATTTTGTTTTACGTTGCAAATTTAGGAATTTGCAAAAACCCTCGGTAGAGTAAAAAAAACGGCAAAAATTTACGCACAACTCCCGACTGCGCCATTAAAGAAAAAGCTCCATCGCAAACGGAATCCTAACTCCCCTGAACTCGCGCATCAGCCTGTCGAATGTAATATTGTTATCCCTCGAGCAAACTATATCCCGCTCTGTATCCGGGAGACGTCCGCAGAGGCTAAGCACCGAAAGACAGAAGTTGCGCTCATCCTGGGTGTACATCCCAGTCCTTGCCGTCCTTATGTTGACGGGCAGATAGTCAAGCAGGGTCTTTATCATATAATAATCAATGGCCCTTATCTTGTCTCGCGCCGACCCCTCGCTGAAATCATTGACAAATGCTCCCGACCTAAGCCTCTCGCGGTCGATGCTCAGCAGAGCGTCTCTAACGAAACCTGTATTGCTGATTACAAAATGCTTGCTTCCGACTTTGATATCCATAGACGCAGTCTTCCCATCCGGCAAGTCTTTAAGAGCATCGCAGGCCATGGACAGCTGTTCAAGAGCTGAATGTCTCAACTCAGACCGCATACCGAAATAATACTTGAGAAAAAGAATAAACTCAAAGGTCGGCTCAGGGTCAAGGCCCAAGGCTGAGATTGACCGCTGAAGAGGCTCATGGTCAAGAAACTTCTCATAGTCCAACCCTGTCTTATCAATAAATCTATCCCGGCGATAATAATACTGGAGCTGCCATGCTTTGAGGGGAATTCCATATTCATCCCAGTCGATAGACTGGAGAATATAGGGCACAAGGTAATGTATCCGCCTGACAGTAGCCTCGCCATCGGGACCGAAAGCGAGCATCACCTGGCGGTTGAAATTGTCAACCGTCTCTTGAGGAAGGGAATCCACGCTGACGGGAGAGACATCGTCACGGATTATATTATTAAAGTAGACCGATGTGGTCTCCTGGCAGGGTTTCATCTCAAAGTTTGCCATAGAATCAGCTTTTAAGATCAGTATTCTGCAAATTTAATGCAAAAAACCGATACTGCAAAAGCGTCATGCCGCACGGAAAAACATGGAGTGCAATCCAATCCTGCCAGGCTAAAAAATTACTTCAACCCAGCCGAAATCTCGACGCCCTCATCCTTTACAGTGATGGACTTGAGCTCAATCTTTTCCAGAGCGGGCTTGAGTTTCTTGAAGCGGGCAAGGTCTACAGAAATCTTGTTGTCCTTACCCGGTATGATAGCCTCGGCAAGCTTTGGCTCGGACTTAAGGAGCATTTTGACGGCGCCGGATATAATCATCTCTACACCGGTATTTCCAGAATAGGAAAGACATACCAGCGCAGGCTCTACCCTTTCGACCCTGAGGTCTACCGAAAGCCTCACTTTAGTCAGAATAACCTTTTTGGCAAAGGAAACCTTTAGAGTATCCGGCGACACGGCGCTGAATTCCAGCTCCCGGCCGTAATTAGAGGCCGCATAACTGCTCATCTCACTGAAAGTCAACAACAGTTTCATATACCGATTCTATTATATTTTAACAATGGTTCACGGCCTCGCGTATATGAGATAGCCGCGAGACACAACGATATAAAAAACAACACCCGCAGGCCCACATTGTTCTGCCGGGGCCGCTGGTTATTTCGCGCCTTTGCCTATAAGGTCAAGTTTTCGGCAAAGCCACTTCCAGGCAAGATAGAAAACATATATGGTGGAGGCTATCAGTATCGTGCTCGAACTGACAGATGCATAGCCATGGCTGCGCAACATCTGATTGGCAAGCGCAACAATAGCGCCGTATACAGCCACAAACACAAGAAACAGCACAAAGGCCTTTGCCGCTCTGACATTAGTCTTATTCATATAATTCGGGACATATATTGTTCATTATATAAGACGTGAAATATGCCCGATTATTACATAGCGTGAAAAAAAGAGATGCTCTCAACGCCTGTACTTCCACAAGGTTGTTGTGTCGCGCGGATAGCTGTCAACCGGCATTTTTAATGGTTTGAAATTACGGCCGGGGACACAGACCCGGCTTGAGGGCTCATAGCCTCCGGTTGTGATATAAACCCTTTTCTCAAGGTTGCACGCAGATAGCACGAGCAATATAAGCAGACACAATAAGAGTACAATATATTTCATAGTTTCTACGATTTGAGCTGATGGAAATTGTGCGACTTGTCTAATGCAAAATTAAAGCATTACGACACTGCCACCGGCACACGATGGCTTAGTTAGTCTTAACCGCTCCCTTATTTAGTCTTAAATCGTATAATATTCAATCTGCTTTATGACGGATTATCACTACATTTGCGATATGAAACACTTTAAGCCGATTTCAACAATGTTCATCACAGCAATTGCAATCATATTCTGTTGCAATCTGTTCTACCTCGCCAGGCTCTACGGCTCTATCCGCAAGACGGTGGAGAGGGATGTCATGTCTGCTATCGCAGACGCAGACATTGATGAACTCTGGATAAGGGCCAATGGTGCCGATCTTGAAACAAGCGCAGAAATAGACTCCGAACAAGCAGACCGACAACGCAACCATGGAGAACTGTCGGCAGGCGTCGACAGCACCGGCTCCTTAAAGGCCGAAAGCGTTGTCAATGGAGAGACTGTATCCACACAGACACTTAAACCTGACAGGGGTTTGAAATCGGAGCCAACGACTATCTGAAAAAGCCTTTTGAACTCCGCGAACTGATAGTGAGGATTAAGGCATTGCTTCGCAGAAGCGGTGCAGACAGCCGGACGGATGTCCGGTTCACCTTGGGCCGATATACTTTCAACGTATCTGCACAGACTTTGTCTGTCGGAGACAGAACTACAGAGCTATCCCACTTCGAATCCAAACTGCTCGAACTCCTTGTCTCCAACCTCGGGAAGACTGTAGATGCGTCGGACATGATGATTGCCGTATGGCAACGAGACGAACCGAGCAACCGCAATTCACTCCACGGATACATCCACAAACTCCGCCGGATGCTCCGCCACGACCCGTCAATCTCCATCATCAATCAGCGGGGTTTCGGTTATATGCTGACAATCAAACACTGAAAACCATGAGACTGCACAGACTGCTTATAT
>JAIDJD010000336.1 GCA_029052375.1 Duncaniella sp.
ATGCTCGGCGGCGCGGAGATAGACAAGGCCGCTGTCAAGGCCGCAGAGTCTCTGCTCAAGAACAAGTAAATCATCCCCAAAGAAATTCATCACTCACATCTCATACATGGAACGTTCAGACTACATCTACGGCATCCGCGCCGTCATGGAGGCCATAGACGCCGGCCAGAACATCGACAAGATATTCATGGCCAAGGATATCCACGGCGAACTCTCGGCCGAACTGCTCCAGAAGGCACGCCGCCTGCGTGTCCCTGTCCAGCGTGTGCCCGTAGAGCGTATCAACCGCATCACCCGCAAGAACCACCAGGGTGTCCTGGCCATGATGTCGGCCGTCACCTACCACCGCCTCGACCACCTTGTCCCCGAGCTTTACGAGGCCGGCATACTGCCATTCATCGTCATGCTCGACGGTATCACCGACGTGCGCAACTTCGGCGCCATAGCCCGCACCTGCGAGTGTGCCGGAGTGGACGCCATCGTCATCCCCGAGCACGGCAGTGTCTCTGTCGGCGCCGACGCCGTCAAGACCTCGGCCGGAGCGCTTCTCCATATCCCCGTCTGCCGTGTGTCTTCGATAGGGTGGGCCGCCCGCTTCCTGCGCGACAACGGATATGCCGTGGTGGCCGTCAGCGAGAAGGCCGATATGCCTTATACAGAAGCTTCGTACACAGACCCTGTGGCGCTCGTCATGGGAGCCGAGGACACGGGCATCTCCTCGGATGTCATGAAGGAGACCACCACCAAGGTGAGCATACCGATGTTCGGCAACATCGGCTCTCTCAATGTCTCCGTGGCCGCCGGCGTCATGATTTACGAGGTGGTGCGCCAGCGTCTCGGCGCCAATCTCGAGATAGTCTGACTGGTCCGCATCCAGGTCTCGACACTCCTCTCTCCTCTGCTTTTTTCTCTTTAAGGAAACACCGCTCGCCACCCGGCGATCATTCATATAACACATATAGCAAACACACTTTTTTAAAACCAATCCATCACAACACATGAAGAAGACCTTCATTCCCGCGGCCGTGACGGCCACGGTTCTTGTCGGCATGACCGGTTGTGTCGACGACAAGTATGACCTCAAGGACATCGACCAGACTGTCCAGGTCGAGGTAAAGGACCTCACAATCCCTCTTAACGTTGATAAACTCACACTTTCTACTCTATTTGACCTGGACAAGGAAGACCCTGACGCGACAGTCAAGGTGATAGACGGCGCTTATGCCATACAGAAGAGCGGAGATTTCAGCTCCAAGGGAGTTTTCATAGACTATATCCGCCTCAACGGCCTCTCCGGCGAACCCGCCGAGAGCGAGATAGCCACCGGCGTGGCATCGGTGCCCCCGGGCGTAAAAGTGGCCTTCGACATCGTGTCCGAGCCCATCGGCTTTGAATACTCGTCCACAGATGTTCCCGCCGAGATTGTCTCCATAGACAGGATAGGTGGCGAATTTGATTTCTATATCAGCCTCGAGCTGGCAGAGCTCCGCGGTGTTGTCCGCAAGTTCACCCTCCGCAACCTTGTCTTCGACCTGCCCAAGGGCTTTGCCGCAACTTCCGCTCAGGGCACGTACGACCCCGAGACCGGAAGGTTCACAGTGTCAGAGGCTGTCTCCACATCCAACCGCGTGGAGATACTGCTCCACGGCACGGCCGTAGACTATGCCAAGGCCGGCGGCAAGTATGACTATGCACAGCACACAGCCGTCTACAGCGGAACTGTCACCCTCGGCTCCGGCATACTCGAGCTTGACGGCAATGATATCACAGGCGCGCTCCCCGAGACCATCACTATGAGACATTCGCTCGGCGTCTCCTCGCTCCTCGTCGACAAATTCTCGGGCCGTGTCACCTACGCTTTCGACGACGTCAGGATGAATCCCGTAGAGCTCACCGACCTTCCCGACCTTCTGGCCCAGGAGGGTACCCGCATCAAGATGATGAATCCCCAGATATACCTTGGCGTGGACAATCCCGTAGCTCGCTACGGCCTCTCGGCCCGCACCGGAATGCGCATCGCCTCGGCCTTTCCCGCCGACCGTCCCTCGCCCTCTGTGACAGCAGAGCTCGACGCTCCCGGATACTTCACAATCGGCTCGGCCGACCACTCGGAGTATCTTCTCTCGCCCCTGAATGTGTCCTCGCCCGCCGAGGGATTCACCAATCCCGTCCACGTGCCCTTCAGCTCTCTCTCGGATGTGCTCCTCGGCAACGGCCTGCCCTCGACTCTCGAGATCAGCCTTGCCGACCCTGTGATTCCCGAGCAGGCTGTGGTCGAGTTCCCGCTCGGCACCACCGTGGGCGATATCGCAGGCAACTATCTCTTCCT
The DNA here is from genome assembly GCA_029052375.1 of Duncaniella sp. Lineage (GTDB taxonomy): Bacteria > Bacteroidota > Bacteroidia > Bacteroidales > Muribaculaceae > Duncaniella. The sequence continues at coordinate 2,330 of JAIDJD010000336.1, forward strand.
TGCCCCGATAGCTCTCGGCCAGGGCTCTCAGGTGGTCTATACAGACACTCAGGACGGATGGGCCGACGAGGAGCTCGACGCCGTCACCGTCACCACCTTCGAGATAGCCATGGACGTCACCAGCAACTGTCCCTTCTCGCTCACCCTCTCGGGCTATCCCATCGGCGCCGACGGCAGGCAGATAGGCAATGCCGAGATAGAGGCCGTAGAGATTCCCGCCAATGCCAAGGACCAGCACGTCGTGATACGCGTCAACGGCACGGTCAAGGGCCTCGACGGATTTGTCTACACGGCCAAAGGCTTTGTGCCCGAGAATATGCAGTCGCCCCTGTCGCCCGACCAGAACATGGAGCTCGACAACATACGTATCAAGGTCTCCGGGACATACACCAAAGACCTTGGAGAGTGAGAATCTTAATCTGAACCGAAAATACCAACCACAGACATCACATCAATGTTCAACTATATAAAGAAAGCCGCCGCCCTCACGCTCGTGTCGGCCGCCGCGCTCTCAGCTTGGGCCCAGGATACACAGTCGGGCTATTTCGTAGAAGACTATACCTACCGCTACCTGCTCAATCCCGCCATGGACAATTCGCGCGGATTCATAGCCGTGCCCGCCATAGGCAACTTCGGCTTCAATCTCCGCGGCAACCTCAGCCTGACGGATGTCCTCTACAACGTCGACGGACGAACCACCACATTCATGAATCCCGGGGTGTCGGTGTCCGAGGCCATGGGCAACATCAGCGACAACAACCGCATCGGTGTGGACACCCGCATCAATCTCCTGGCCATCGGCTTCAAGGCTCTTAAGGGCTACAACACCATCACCGTAGGCGCCCGCGCATCGGTCCACGCCAATATACCCAGGTCTGTATTCTCGTTCCTCAAGGAGGGCATCACCAACAAGGACTATGACCTCTCGGGAATGGGGGCCACCGGCGCCGCCTTTGCCGAGATTGCCCTCGGCCACAGCCACAGCATCACTGACGAGTGGCGTGTGGGAGCCAATGTCAAGTTTCTTGTGGGCATAGCCGGCATGGACCTCGACCTCACCTCGGCCCACCTCTCTCTCCAGGAGAACTCTTGGAACGTGATCACCAACGCCCGCCTGCACACATCCGTCAAGGGTATGCGCTACGAGATGGACCGCAACTCCCACACCGGGCTCGACTATGTGACGGGGCTCGACGGTGGCTTCGAGGCTCCCAACGGCTTCGGCATGGGACTTGACCTCGGCGCAGTCTACTCGCCCAAGGCATTGCCCGACTGGCAGTTCTCGCTCTCGGTATGCGACCTCGGCTTCATCAACTGGCAGAACGACCTGCTCGCCTCGACCAACGGCGACAAGACCTTCCAGACCGAAGCATTCACCTTCAATCCGGACGACACGGCTCCCAACTCGTTCGACAACGAGTGGAAGGCTATGCGCAAGCAGCTCGAGTCTGTCTACCAGCTCGAGTCTGACGGCAACATAGGCAACCGTATGCAGTCTCTCAACGCCACATTTCACGCCGGCGCCAGCTATACCCTGTCTCTTATACCCATCT
>JAIDJD010000337.1 GCA_029052375.1 Duncaniella sp.
CCCTCGAGGAGGACGTTCTTGCACTTGACGGGGTTGACGAGCTGGACACGCATTCCGTATCCGTCGCCCATCTTGCGCTCCTCTACGGGGACACCCTTCTCGTTCCACTCCATGAGGAGGGGACGGCCGATGCGCTGGGATATGATGCCCTTGTCGAATTCGAAGCCATACTTGACGGCTCCGCACATACGCCACCAGTTGTCGTTGGTGCCGCCGCCGTCGATGGTGCCCTCGCCGGTCACGGCGATGTTCTCCTGCTCGTAGGCGTATATCATGGGCTGGTAGTTGTAGCAGTCCATGCCCTCCCAGCGTGTGTAGACGAGAGGAAGATACTCCTTGAGGTCGGGTGTGAAGAGCAGTGTGGCTCCCTTCTCGAGATGGAGGTTGACGTTGCTCTTGAGGGTGATGGGGCCGCAGAGCCATGTGCCTTCGGGTATCACCACGCGTCCGCCGCCCTCTTTGGAGCAGATGTCTATCACCTTGTTGATGAGGTTGTGGTAGAGGTAGCCTTCGGTGTCAGACTTCTTGCCGTAGTCGAAAATCCTGTAGTCCTTGTTCTTGAAGGCAGGGGCCTTGATCTTTTTCTCGATGGCCGGATAGATAGTGTTCCAGGCCTCGGCCGCAGTGGGGGCTTTCTGTGCTCCCGCACACAGTCCGAAAAGCATGGCCAGTAGTAAGAATGCCGTTTTTTTCATGGGTTTTCTGGCGTTGATTGAATTATGGTTTTCGTAAAAAAAGATTGATTGCAGGGCAAAGATAGCAATTTTATTCCGATTGTGCCAACTTTCCGGTCTATTCTTCTATTCCCACCATCCGTGGAAGTGGTGGACGGGGCCGTGTCCGCGGCCTGTCTGATAGGCGGCTCCGGCGGCCGCGGCGGCCGAGATGTATTCCTTGGCACGTGCGGCGGCTGTGTCGAGGTCTGCGCCTCGCGCGAGCCATGCGGCTATGGCCGAGGAGAGGGTGCAGCCCGTCCCGTGGGTGTTCCGGGTGTCTACACGCGGCGAGGAGAGCCGGAGCGCACGGCCCGTCTCGGCGTTGTAGAAGATGTCTGTCAGCGTGTCGGTCCCCTCGAGGTGTCCGGCCTTGAGCATGACGGACACCTTGCCTCCGGCGAGGGCCGAGAGTGCGCGGGCCGCATCCTCGAACTGGTCTTCGCTGTCGACAGTCTCGCCCAGGAGCATCGAGGCTTCAGGCAGGTTGGGGGTGACCACGCGGCAGTAAGGCATGAGCTCGTCGCGCAGGGTGGCCACGGCCTCGGGTTCGAGCAGGGGGTCGCCGGAGGTGGCCACCATCACGGGGTCGAGCACTATGCTGGTCACCTCCGGATACTCCCGTAGGGTAGACAGCACCGTGCGGATGAGCGGCGAGCTGTGGAGCATACCTATCTTGACGGCGTCGGCGCCTATGTCCGAGATGACAGACCTTATCTGTCCGGCCACGAATGTCTCGGGGACGGGGTGTACGCCGTAGACCCCTTGGGTGTTCTCGTCGACGATGGCCACGATGGCCGTGGTGCCGTAGACGCCGAGGGCCGAGAATGTCTTGAGGTCGGCCTGGAGTCCGGCGCCTCCCGAGGGGTCGCTCCCTGCGATGGTCAGGGCTGTCTTGAACTTCTTCATGGTCATACCTCCCAGTTGCGCGGTGTGTAGGCTGTCTCCCAGAAGAGCCACTCCATGCGGGCGGCCTTGAGATAGGCGTCTGTCATGCGGGCGCGCACGTCGTCCGAGGCCTTGGCGGCGAGCTTGTCACAGATGGCTATGGCCTTGGCTGTCGAGGCGTCGAACGCAGGGTCGCTGTATGCCTTGATCCAGTCGGCGAACGGGTTGCCGTCGAGGTCGGCTATGGAGAGGATATGCTTGCCGACGGCGAGATAGATCCAGAAGCAGGGCAGCACCGCGGCGGTCTCCACGGCCACATCCTCCATGCTCTGGGATTTGAGAAACGAGGTGTAGAAGAGGCAGGCGGGAGACATCTCGGTGGTGCCGTCGGCCACATACATGGAGTGGAGCGCCTTCTCCATCTCGACGCCGTCGCCGGCAAATTTCAGGAAGGTGTCCATGTCGTCTATGTCGTCGAGGCGTGCGGCTATGTGGGCGAGCACGCGGCTGTATTGGGTGATGTAGAGATTGTCCTGCTCTATGTATCGGCGGAATGTGTCGGGGTCGAGGGTGCCGGCGGCGAGCTCGGTGATGAAGGGGAGACGGAGAATGGATCGGTAGATGGAGAGCGAGGCGTCCCACGCCTCCTGGCTCCAGGTTTTTTCGGTTGTCATATTATGGATTTAAGGGTGTTTATTTAGTGCCGCATACGGCTACATAGTCTCCGCGGTCATGTCCGGGCGCGGGCTCTTCGGCCTCGAGGTCTGAATAGAGCGGATGGGCGGTGAGTGGCTGGGAAGAGGGCAGATTTTTGACTCCGGCCTCTGGCAGCAGGCTGATTTTCTCGGCGGTGGTGCGCCAGTTGGCCTGTCTGACAAACTCTATGGGGC
>JAIDJD010000338.1 GCA_029052375.1 Duncaniella sp.
GTGCAGTGGATCATCGGCGGCCTCGTCACCTTCTATATCCTCGGCGTAGAGCTCTTCGGCTACAACATACAGCCGATGCTCGACTTCAGGCGCTTCGCCCCCGGCACGATGCTCGTGAGCGAGGAGGAGGGCGGCGAGGTAGAGATGGAATATCTCTACGCCAGGGATGGCGTCACCGAGACATTCAGCCTCGACGACCTGCCAGACTCGACATGGACCTTTGTGGAGAGCCGTGTGGCCGCGGGCGAGGTGGACGACACCGACGGCTTCGCCATCATAGACAGCGAGGGCGAGGATATAGCGCCCGACATCATAGACAACGGCACGGAGATGTTCATCGTCACCATCCCCGACGTCTCGCGCGTCGACCTCTCGGCCACATACCTGCTCAACGACCTCAAGGAGTTCATGGCCTCGCGCGGAGGCTCGATGCTCGCCCTTGTGGGCAGTGACATGGCGCACATAGCCGAGTGGGAGGATGTGGCCATGACCACGTATCCCGTGGTGCGCGCCGAGCCGCGCCTCATCTCCGAGCTGGCCCGAGGCACAGCCGCGCTGGTCTATCTCGACCACGGCCGCGTGGTCTGGAAGCGGATGCTGACCTCCATCAACGGCACCCTTGTCTCCGAGACCCCTTCGGGCGCCCTGCTCGATGTGCTCGACCCGAGGACCGCCCACTGGCTCGGCTCGCTCAGCATACTCTTCGGCGGAGCGCTGCTCGTGATTCTCATCCTGGACCGCAGCGGCAAACTGCTCCAGTGGCACCTCACCCGCCGCGCGCTCAGGCGCTCGGCTGTCAAGGACGCCGCCGCCTCTGAGGAGGATAAAGAAAAATAATGTTAGCGGGGGTCAAGTTTTTGCCCTCGGAAGACAAGATTAATGAAATATTTCATTAATTTTGCACTCAGAAAAATACTCCTATAAAATCATCTATTCAATGACACTCGACCAGTACGATTTCAATGGTAAGAAAGCCCTCGTCCGTGTGGACTTCAATGTGCCCCTCGACGAGAATGGCAACATCACAGACGACACCCGCATCCGCGGCGCCCTCCCCACTCTCAAGAAGATTCTTGCAGACGGCGGCTCTCTCATCATCATGAGCCACATGGGCAAGCCCAAAGGCAAGGTGAACCCCAAGCTCTCCCTCGCCCAGATCAAGGACGCCGTGGCCAAGGCTCTCGGCACCGAGGTCAAGTTTGCCCCCGACTGCGCCAACGCAGACCAGGAGGCGGCCGCCCTCAAGCCCGGCGAGGTGCTCCTGCTCGAGAACCTCCGCTTCTATCCCGAGGAGGAAGGCAAGCCCGTAGGCATCGACAAGGCCGACCCCGGCTATAAGGCCGCCAAGGAGGAGATGAAGGCCCGCCAGAAGGAGTTTGCCAAGAAGCTTGCTTCCTACGCCGACGTTTACGTAAACGACGCCTTCGGCACCGCCCACCGCTCCCACGCGTCCACAGCCGTCATCGCCGACAGCTTCGACGCCGACAGCAAGATGCTCGGCTACCTCATGGAGAAGGAGGTAAAGGCCGTAGACAATATCCTCTCTGACATCAAGCGCCCCTTCACAGCCATCATGGGCGGCTCCAAGGTGTCGACCAAGATCGGCATCATCGAGAACCTCATGGACAAGGTGGACAACCTCATCCTCTGCGGCGGCATGACCTACACCTTCGCCAAGGCTCTCGGCGGCAACATCGGCAAGAGCCTCTGCGAGAGCGACAAGCTCCAGATGGCCCTTGACATCATCGAGAAGGCCAAGCAGAAGGGCGTCAACCTCGTGCTCGCCACCGACTGTGTCGTAGGCGACGACTTCAACAACGACTGCAACACCATGGTGTGCAACGTTGACGAGATTCCCGAAGGCTGGGAAGGTCTCGACGCAGGCCCCGTTTCGCGCGAGGCTTTCGCCGCCGCCATCCGTCCCGCCAAGACCATCCTCTGGAACGGCCCCGCAGGCGTCTTCGAGTTTGACAACTTCACCGCCGGCTCGCGCGCCATCGCCGACGCCAGCGTTGAGGCTACCGCCAACGGCGCATTCTCGCTCGTAGGCGGCGGCGACTCTGTAGCCTGCGTCAACAAGTTCGGCCTCGCCGACAAGGTGAGCTACGTATCCACCGGCGGCGGCGCACTCCTCGAGGCCATCGAGGGCAAGGTGCTCCCCGGCGTAGCCGCTGTCAAGGGCTGAGACACTTCTTCCCTGAAATAATATTCCCGGTCTCCCCGGCAGATGCAGGTCTGCCCGGGGAGACTGTTATTTTCTGCTCCCGCGGGGCAATATCGGCCGCGAATCCGAGTTATATATAGCGTGAAACTATCCTATCCTCCTATGAACCCTATCGCCAAGACCACAGTTGCGTTCTCTCTCCTCGCCCTTGCAGGCGGCGCGGCGTCGGCACAGAGCAAGGACGACTTCAACCCCATCAACACGGGTGTCAACTCGCTCACCATCGCCCCCGACGCCCGCGGAGCCTCGATTCTCGACCTCGCTGCTGC
>JAIDJD010000339.1:0-388 GCA_029052375.1 Duncaniella sp.
CAACCCCGCGGGCCGCCCCGAGCCCACGCTCATAGACCACATCGAAGAGCCGTATATCCGTGCCTCCATCATCACCGCCGCCGACTACATAGGCCCCATAATGACCCTCTGCCTAGGCAAGCGTGGCGAGCTGGTGAAGCAGGAATATATCTCCGGCAACCGCATGGAGATTATTTTCGATATGCCGCTGGGCGAGATAGTCATAGACTTCTACGACAAGCTCAAGAGCATCTCCAAGGGCTATGCCTCGTTTGACTACCACCTGCACGACTTCCGCGAGAGCAAGCTGGTCAAGCTCGACATCCTGCTCAACGGCGAGAGCGTCGACGCTCTCTCGACACTGACCCACGTGGACAACGCCGTCCCCTTCGGACGCCGTATGTGCGAG
>JAIDJD010000339.1:398-4972 GCA_029052375.1 Duncaniella sp.
GGCCGCCATCGGCGCCAAGATCATAGCCCGAGAGACCATCAAGGCCGTGCGCAAGGATGTCACAGCCAAGTGTTACGGCGGCGACATCTCGCGCAAGCGCAAACTGCTCGAAAAACAGAAGAAGGGCAAGAAGCGCATGAAGCAGATAGGCTCGGTAGAGGTGCCCCAGAAGGCCTTCCTCGCCGTCCTCAAGCTCGACTGATTTCAGATATAAGATTTGCCCCGGAAGGGGGCAACACAGAGGAAACCCCATAGTGGTTTGGCGCAGACACAGTCGTAGCCAAGCCTCTATGGGGTTTCCCACGTTCTGCCCCTTTTGGGGGCAGAAGTTCTAACGCAGAGCGCTGTATTCGCCCGGCGCCACCCCGAACCTCTTGCGGAAGACGCGCTGGAAATACTGCGGGTCTGCATATCCACACATCCCGGCCGTCTCGGCCAGGGATCTGTGTGTGCCGTCGCCCAGGAGCTGGCAGGCGTATTTCATGCGCGCCTCTATCATGAGCTGTGCGGCCGAAATGCCGAGGTTGGATCTGAGGCGCCGGTTGAGGGTAGAACGGCTGACGGCGGCGGCCTCGGCCATCTCTTCGACATTGGCGTCCGAATTGGCTATGTTGGCCTCGATATAGCGCCTCACACGGTCGAGAAACATGGCATCTTCGGGCGACTGGCTCGGGACAAGCGGAGTCGCCCCGCATCCGCCGGCCTCGGGCTCTGCCACGTCAGGCGTCGCGGACGCATGGTCTGTGTCCGCGGCCATGACCTCCATATACTTCTCAAGCAGTTTGCGCCTTTGCCTGTCTATGCGCCTTATATACAGCCATACGGCCATAGACCCGGCCACGAGGGCAAGGCCGAGCAGGCATCCGAGGGCGCGCGCCCACCATGTCTCGTGCCAATATGGCTCGACCTCAATCTCGAGCGCGCGGAGATTGCCGGCCCAGCGTCCGAAACGGTCGGTAGACTGCACCTCCAATGTGTGCGTGCCTGGTGTGAGATTGAAGAGCGACACCGTCCGCGACACTCCGGACGACGACCAAGGCGAGCCGTCGAGACGTGTGCGGTAGAGGATGCCGCTGTTGTCCGTGTAGTCGAGCGCCGCATAGCCCACAGAGATGTTGCGCTCCGAGGCTCCCAGCGATATGCCCTCGCGCTGAGCCAGGACAAACTGGCCCTGACCGCCGTTGACGGCAAGCGTGGTGAACACCAGCGGAGTGTCCAGCGCTTCGGCCCACAGCAGATCAGGCGTCACTGCATAGGCCCCCTCCTCTGCCCCGAACACAAGGGTGCCGCCGGGCATTTCGACCGGAGTGGCCTCTGAAAAACGACAGCTGTTGCCCCAAAACGCACTCGACAACGCGAACCCCGCACCCTCGCTGCGCCCCGGCGATGCAACAATGGCAGGACCAACAAAGATGACAGCCGAGTCTGCCGTGACGGCGAGCGCCTTGCAGACATTCCCGGGAAGTTCCTCGGCGCCGAGTCTGGCAAACGAGGGCTTGTCTCCGAAAAGCTCCTCCTCGCCTATTACATCCACGCCAGAGCTTTCCGAAGCCACATATATGTCTCCCCCGGGGCCGAGAGCCACGCTGAGTATGGCGTCGCTGCTGAGACCGAGAGGGTCGCGTCCGTCCCGGCGAATGGTGTGCAGAGCAGTCTTCGTCCAGTCTGATGCGTCTATCGTACCGACGAGCAGCCCCTCGGTAGAGGCGGCCACTATCCTGCCCGAGGGGGTGACGACAATCTTCCTCACCTTGCGGCCGCCCGCCACGGCTGAGAAGACAGGCTCCGGAGCATCCGGGTCCGGACAACACACGACCCCGTCGCCGAAGGTGGCTATCCACAGCCTGCCGGCCACATCCTCGGCCATATCGTAGACCGCCAGCGGGGCAAGGCTGCGGCCCGGACGTCCATCCTCTATCCTGAAGAGCGCCCCCGGCTTGCATCCGGCCCATACGTCCCCGCCACGTGTCTGATAGAGGCAATAGGGCGGCGAGGGGAGCTGTATCTCCCGCACCAGAGCAAGGTCCGGGCTATAGACCCTCACCCTGCTGTCCGAACGCGAGCCCACCCAGAGCAGGCTGTCGCGCGTCACGAGCAGGGAGCGTGGATGGGTCCCCCCTGTCCCCTCGAGAAGCCGGGCCGGACGGGAGGTACTGTATGTCTTGCCTATCCCGGAAGGGGTCGGCGTCCACAGCGTCCCGCGGGCATCGGCGAGGACGCGCCACTGCCGTCCCATCCTTGACCTCAGCGAGTCGACGCGGGCCTTGGAGATGTCTCTGAACTTATACCTGCCGAGGTCAAACTCATAGATGCCATAGTCTGTGCGGCAGAAGATGTTCCCCTCAGGGCCGAGCTGTATGTCGCGTATCAGATTGGTGCCTATCGAGGCGCTGTCTCCCGGCTGTATCCTCACGCGGTGGAACTCATATCCGTCATAGCAGTCGAGCCCGTTCCATGTGGCGAACCACATCAGACCCTGCCTGTCCTGGACGGCGCCGCCAACGTGACGGCTCGAGAGACCGTCCCGCTCGCCATAACAGACAGTGACGGTCTCTGCCCGGGCCGAGGCAGACACAATCAACAGAGACAACATCAGGAAGAGGCGGTGTAGAGGGCGGTATGCAGTGTGCATTGCAAGCGATTTATTCATTTCTACCCAAAATTAGCTATTTTTTACCATCCTGCATAATAAAAGCAGGGGCAGTTGAGCCGATTTTCAACTATATTGAGCATTTTTTCAGCCTGCAAATCATTCCGGCAACCTAACTTTGCACATTGTAAACCAATACCTTTTCTAACTTACCAACCTTCACAGAAAGATGAATCTCAAACAGACCGTCTTAATCTCCGTGCTGGCATCCCTCGCAGCCTCCACCTCCGCCGCAGAGCAGGCCACGGTGGCCCACTGGGAATTCACCACCGGATATGACGAAGACAAGGCAGGCGACACAGCCGTCTACACCCCCAACGAAGCAGGCTGGACCGCCTCGGCCAACGAAAAGTGGAGCAAAGTAAAGCCCTACTTCCGCCCCAACACCTGCGCCATCAATCCCGACGACTGCCACGTCACACTCCACACCAGCGACGGCAAGTGGCAGCTCACCTCGAGCGGCTCCAATCCCAGCTACATCCTGCGCCTCAACACGGCCTCGACCACATCGTTCACAGCCAAGAGCGACTACGCCGACGGCTCGCGCCACGACCAGTATTTCGAGGTCTCGATGCCAACGACTGCCCTCACCAACGTCAAGCTCAACTTTGCCATCGGCGACGGCTCGAGCTCGTCCACAAAATTCGGCGTGGTCTACTCGACCGACGGAGGCAATACATGGAAAATCCTCGACGACTATCAGGCCGGCTCTCACTGGAACACCTACACCGACGCCACCTATACCCTTGACGCCGACAACAAGGAGACCCTCACGGTGCGTATGCTCATACAGTCTGCCACCAAGACCAGCAATTACAACCTCAAGTATCTCAACATCCTCGCCGATGACAGCCAGGCTCCCTCGCTGATCTCCGTGATTCCGTCCGACGGCGCCGCCAACGTCCTGCCCACGGGCAAGGCAACATTCATCTTCAACGAGTCCGTGGCCATCAAGGGCAACGCCGCAGGCAAGCTCACCAACAATGCCACCAAGGCCGTCACCCAGTTGGCTCCCAGCGTCAGCAACAACAAGGTGACCTACGCCTTCGACGGGCTCGACCTCACCACCTCCTATACCCTCGGCATAGAGGCAGGAGCATTCTCGGACCTCTCGGGCAATCTGCTCGAGACACCCGTCTCCACCACCTTCACCACAGCAGACAGGCGTCCCGTGCCCCCGCCCGTGCTCGACAGCAAGGACCGCCTCTGGTACAACCGCCCTGCCGCATACTGGGAGGAAGCCCTCCCCCTCGGCAACGGCCGTCTCGGAGCTATGGTCAGCGGCAGCGTGGCCTGTGACACCCTCCAACTCAACGAGGACACTTTCTGGGGCCAGTCGCCCAACTGCAACCACAACCCCAAGGCCCGCGGTGTACTCGATCGCGTACGCGAGCTCATCTTCAGCAAAGACTATGGGACAGCCCAGAAGTTAGCCATCCCCAACTGGATGTCTGAAGGCTCGCACGGGGCCCAATACCAGAGCGCAGGCTGTGTCCTGATAGGATTCCCCGGCCACAGATATAACGACGAAGAGAACGGAGCCGAAGAGATAGCCACCGATGCCGAGGGCTATGTCCGCGACCTCGACATGAAGCGCGCAGTGGCCACCACCACATACGAGATAGACGGCGTCACATACACCCGCGAGGTGTTTACCTCCTTTGCCGACAACGTCACCATCATGCGCCTGAGCTCCTCCGAACCCGGACGTCTCGACTTCAACCTCTGCTACGCCGCTCCCCAGAAGACCAACATGGAGAAGCTCGGTGTCAACACCATAGCCGGCGAGGGGCTCATCAAGGCATCGCTCGTCCCCGCCAAGGCCCAGAGCGAGAATGTCGACAACAAGCTCAACTGCTTCACCTTCGTCAAGGTGATCAACGACTGACACTTATACACATCTCCGAGCCCACGAACCCGTACG
>JAIDJD010000034.1 GCA_029052375.1 Duncaniella sp.
GTCTTCACCGACGAGAACGGCACAGAGCAGACACTCGACCCCGAGACCCCCGTCTCGATGAACCTCTGGGGCTTCACCCCCGACTACTTCGACTACTCGGAGAGAGAGTTCCGCAAGTTCCTCGACAAGGACCTCGACACCCCCAAGAGCGAATTCTTCATCCCTCTCTGCATCGACACCCTCATCAAGAGCGGCGAAGCCACAGTCAAGGTGCTCGACACAGACTCCAAGTGGTTTGGCGTCACCTATGCCGAAGACCGTCCCGGCGTAGTGGAAAAATTCGCCCGTCTCCACGAAGAAGGCGTATATCCCGACAAGATGTTCTGAATAAAGTTGAAAGTTGAGAGTTGAGAGAGAAGAGTTTCAGGCAGAACTACACAACAGTGCGCCGACCACCGACTCAAAAAAAATCTCAACCCTCAACTTTCAACTCCCAACCTTAAACTTTAACCCCCCACCATGGAACTCAAAGAGAAAATCACCAAAGCCTTTGCCGACCGCTTCGGCGGCGAGGGCACACTCTATGCCTCGGCCGGACGCATCAACCTCATAGGCGAGCACACAGACTACAACGGCGGATTCGTATTCCCCGGCGCCATCGACAAAGTGATAATGGCCGACATACGCCCCAACGGCACAGACAAGATAAACCTCTACTCGCTCGACCTCGACGACACCTCGACCTTCGGCCTCAACGAAGAGGACGCCCCCTCCCAGCAGTGGGCCCGCTACATCTTCGGCGTATGCCGCGAGACCATCAAGCGCGGAGGCACCGTCAAAGGCTTTGACGCCGTCTTTGCAGGCAACGTGCCCCTCGGCGCAGGCCTCAGCTCGTCGGCCGCCCTCGAGTCATGCTTTGCCTTCGCCGTCAACAACCTCTTCAACGACGACAAGATAGAGAAGTTCGAGCTCGCCCGCATAGGCCAGTCTACCGAACACAACTACTGTGGCGTCAACTGCGGCATCATGGACCAGTTTGCCTCCGTATTCGGCAAGAAAGACCACCTGATGCGCCTCGACTGCCGCTCGATGGAGTTTGAATACTTCCCCTTCGACATCAAGGGCCACAAGCTGGTGCTCGTCGACTCTGTGGTCAAGCACGAGCTCGTCGACTCGCCCTACAACAAGCGCCGCGAATCCTGCGAGCGCGTGGCCGCACAGCTCGGCATCGAGACCCTCCGCGACGCCGAGATGGCAGACCTCGAGGCCATCAAAGACCGCATCTCAGAGGAAGACTATATGCGCGCCCGCTTTGTCATCGGCGAGAAACAGCGTGTGCTCGACGTCTGCGAAGCCCTCGGCAAGGGCGACCTCAAGACCGTAGGCGAGCGTATGTACCAGACACACGAAGGCCTCTCGAAAGACTATGAGGTGTCGTGCGAAGAGCTCGACTTCCTCAACGACATCGCCAGGGAAGAGGGCGTGACAGGCTCGCGCATCATGGGCGGAGGCTTCGGCGGATGCACCATCAACCTCGTCTCGGACGACAAGTACGACCACTTCATCAAGACCGTATCCGAGAAATTCGAGAAACGCTACGGCCACGCCCCCAAGATCTATCCCGTGATAATCTCAGACGGCGCCCGCAAGCTCTGACCCCCTGCACAAACCCGACACATACAGACGTCCGGAAGACGAAGGCCGACCCACGGCCCACGTCCTCCGGACGTTTCGTTCCACACGGGAGACGGAACGTTTCAGAACGTTTCACTCCGTTTCAGTCCGTTTCAGTCGTTTCAAAACGTTTCACTCCGTTTCAGTCGTTTCACTCCGTGGTGAAATGAAACGAAACGGGACTGACGTCAATCCTCGGCGTCCTTGGCCAGGCGGTAGACTTTAGAGCGACTGATAGACAGTCTTTCAGCTATCTCGCTGTAGCTCAATCCCTGAGCCTTAAGGGTGAGTACAGCCTTGACTTCATCCCTGTCCGTATGCCTGCGTCCTGCGGCACTTCTGTCGCAGAGGTGATGCTCCTCAGAGCCTGTGCCTGCAGAGCCGAAGCGCAGGAAAGTTCCCTCCTTGGCTATCCGGCAAACGAGGACATTGCCCGCATCGTAGACCGGCTCGCAGTTGCGCTGTTTGATCTGCTTGATATAGCGTGTATCTGAGCCCATGGCGCTCTCGCCTATCGCAAAGGCAGAGTCGGCAAAGTTGATGAGCATCTTTGAGCCTTGCAAGTCGTTGCGCGTCAGCGGATTGGACAGACAGCGCTTGGGCGTGTGGGCCAGCAGGAGTATGCTCAGGCCATACTGCTTCTTCATCCCTACGAGGCGCTTCATCAGAGGCATGGCATCCGAGGCGGTCTCCGTACCGGTGGCCATGAAGGTGATATTGTCAATTATCAGCACCTTGGCCCCGTTCTCCTGTACGGCTCTCTCGAGGTCTTTGAATATGAGCTGGTACATAGGCATATCGAGCTGGGCCTCCTCCAGGTTGCCGTAGTCGAGCTCGAGGCGGAGCATATTGTCGCTGAAGCGGTAAGTGTCCGGCACACCGAGCCCGGTGTCTACGGTGTATCGGCGGGCAAACTGCTGTATGGTCAGCTCGAAGTCTGCATACACTACCTTCTGACCCTCGCACTCGGGCTGCAGCTCGGGCAGTGCATAGTCTTCCCCGCCATTGCCACGGGCTATCATGTCGGCTATCTGTACGGCGAGGATAGACTTGCCCACATTGGTATCGGCGAAGAGTATGCATATCTCGCCCTCGAACCACAATGGCCCGCAGAGCATTTTCTGCTTTGTCGCCAGCAAGGCCTGTGCCGTGAGCTGTATGCCCGAGTAGACGCGAGAGGCAAGATAGGGATTCCTCGATGCCGTGCCTGCATCCCCCTTGGGTACAGGCTCAGGCTCGGATGCAGGCTCGGGCTCGGGCCTTAGCACCTTGCTTATAGAGATGGTTTTGCCGACCATTGTCGGAAGGATACAGGCTCCCTTCCCCTTATTCCATTCCGGAGCAGGGGGGCAGGGCGAGGGTGTGTAGTTTTCAACCATAGTATGTAGAGTGAGGGAGATTAAGGTCTCACACTGCAAAGTTACAGCGCCCGGGCGACTCGGATAGTGCGATAATGCCGATAGTGCAACCAAGCGTTTCGTTTCATTTCACCTCTGGAACGGAACGATTGGAACGGAGTGAAACGATTGGAACGGAGTGAAACGATTGGAACGGAGTGAAACGAAGTGAAACGTTCCGTTTCATTTCATCTCCTGGATGAAACGGAACGGGACAAATACTGCCCCAGCAGGGGCAGAACAAGGGAAACCCCAGGGTGGATGGCGCAGACGCAGTCGCAGCCAGGCCTCCCTGGGGATAAACGACCAACCTAAAGAGCAACCCCGGAAGTGGGTTGCACAGCACAGACGTATCATAGCGTGGCTCCGTACAACCCGCTTCCGGGGTTGTGATTAGTTGATGATTGCGTAGTCCCCACAGAGTCTTGGCTACGACTGCGTCTGCGCCAATCCACTGTGGGGTTTCCTCAGTGTTGCCCCCTTCCGGGGCATATTGCCGAGGCTTGGCGCAGAGGTGGCGAGACTGCCCCGGAAGGGGCAGGACAAGGGAAACCCCAGGGTGGATGGCGCAGACGCAGTCGAGACTGCCCCGGAAGGGGGCAGGACAAGGGAAACCCCAGGGTGGCTTGGCGCAGACGCAGGCGCAGCCAAGCCTCCCTGGGGTCTGAGCAACCATCTACAGTCCGCAACCCCGGAAGCGGGTTGCACAGCACAGACCCATCGCACCGTGGCTCCAGGCAAACGATGAGCGAGTAAGTGGCGGTCATGACAGGTCACGACCCTAATGTGGTCAATCTTCGCTTTGCTATTGCCATTAACATGGCTCAGGACTCTTATGACCGCTGACTGAACACCCCACCGCCAACAAGGCACAAAGAAAGAGGCCTTCATCAGTGATGAGGGCCTCTGTGGTTGAGAAGTGACTCATACAGGATTCAAACCTGTAACCTTCTGATCCGTAGTCAGATGCTCTATTCAGTTGAGCTAATGAGCCGTCTTTTTCTCTTTTGCGATGCAAAGTTACGGAGTTTTTTCGGACCATGCAAATATTTCGGCCTCTTTTTTCAAAAAAAATTTCGAGGGGTTTGTTAAGTCGTTTTTATTGAGTAACTTTGAGGTCCGAATCAACTATGCTTATCAACGAGATAAAATGAAGATATTACGCGTGATGGCCGCAGTCATAGCCTCTATGCTCGCGACACTGACGGCCGCAGGCCGCAATCCGGAGACCGATTTCATACATATCAACGCCCATATCCTCGGCGGAGGCAGCTATGTCAGCAACAACTATGCGGCCTGCTTCCCGGAGGTGAGCGACCTCCACTCGTCCATGGGCCTCGCCCTCGGCGTGGGCGCCGACGTGGTTTTCAACATCTCGCACCACTGGGGCGTCGGCACGGGGCTCAACATCCTGCGCTCGTCGCGCAACCTCGACATGGCCGTCAGCACCGAGGGAGCCAAGAGCATCTCGAACATCTTCCAGAAAAACAGCTATTACACCATCGAGGCCCCCGTCTTTGCCCGCTGGCGCCAGAATCTGGCCCAGGGCGTCACATGGAACATCGACATGGGCCTCTACATGGCCCAGGGCGTCGGAGGACACACAGACAACACTATATACGACGCCAAGACCAACGAGCTCGGACAGCTGATAACACTGCGCACCAAGCTGAGGACAAGGTATTACGACGACAGCGACGCCTTCATCAACACCTTTGCGCGCACAGACCTGGGAATGCACCTCGCCACGGGCCTCACCTTCAGGCAGGGCCTCACCATAGGCGTGCGCACACACATCGGACTGCGCAACCTGGCACAGTCCGACGGGCTGAAAAATCCGAGAATGAGGACGCTCGACCTGCTCGCTGTGGTCGGCTGGAGCTTCTGAGCCGGCCGCGCGCCCCACACGGCTACTCCATAAGGTCTCTGTATATGTCGAGCGCGGGCGAGACCTCGTCCGGGCCGAAGTTGCAGTCGATGCTTGCCTCGCCGGGAGCCGAGAGGAGGGTGAAGTTTATGCTGCCCGCCTTCTCGTTCTTCTTGTCGTGGGACATCAGCGCGAGCAGGCGGGGATAGTCGTCGCACGAAAAGGCCGGGAGCATATACCCGTTGTCCTTGATGAAGTCTCTGAGGGGATAGATGAGCGATGTCGGGAAGCCCTTGTGGAGATGAGACATCACGAGCTCGGCCACGAGCCCGGCCGCCACGGCATGGCCGTGAGGCAGGGGCGAGCGTCCGGCCAGCGCGAGCGACTCGAAGGCGTGGCCAACGGTGTGGCCGAGGTTGAGGGCCCGCCTGAGGCCGCGCTCCGAGGGGTCTTCGGCCACTATGCGGCGCTTGACGTTGACGCTCGACGACAACAGTCCGAGCAGGCGGTCTTCGTCTCCCTCGAGGGGCGAGAAAGCGAGTATCCCGGCATAGTCCTCGGCCGACGAGAGCAGAGCGTGCTTTATCATCTCGGCATAGCCCGAGAGCAGCTCGGCCGGAGGCAGGGTGGAGAATGTCGAGGCAGAGATTACCACTCCGGCGGCCGGGGCAAAGGCCCCGACCTCGTTCTTCAGTCCGCAGAAGTTTATGCCGGTCTTGCCTCCGACGGCCGCGTCTACAGCCGAGAGGAGCGTCGTGGGCACATTGACAAACCTGAGGCCGCGCTTGAAGGTGGCCGCCGCAAAGCCGCCGAGGTCCGTCACCACACCGCCGCCTATATTAACGATTACCGAGCGCCGGTTGGCCCCGAGCTCCACGAGCCTCTCCCATACCGCCGAGAGCGACGAGAGGTCTTTGTGCGAGTCGCCGGGCGGAATGGCGATGACCGGACAATCAAGCCCGAGACCGGGGAGCACTATGCGCTCCACATTGGTGTCCGTGACGACAAAGACGCCGGCCGGCTCCATATCGGAGAGCAGGGCGCCGAGAGAGGCCGGGATATCGTTGCTGAACAATATCTGTTGAGGAGAATTCATATCTGTGTCAGAGTTTTGTCTGCAGGATTGTTGTGAGCAGCAGGGTTATGTTGGCCGCAAGGTCGGGCATGGACGGGAAGACGATGTCGGCCCCGGCGTCCCACATCTCCCCGGCCGGCACAGGACCCGTGGTGACGGCGATGGTGAAGGCGCCCGAACGGCGGCCGGCCTCCACGCCGAGGGGCGCGTTCTCGAGCACGATGCTCTCCGACGGGGTCACCCCCGCCAGCTCCATGGCCTTGAGATAAGGCTCGGGGTCAGGCTTGCCGCGCGAGACAGACCGCGAGGTGATGCGCATCTCCGGGCTGAAGATGCCGGGATAGTCAGCGTCGAGGCGGTCGATGAGCGAGTTCTGGCCCGAACCCGTCACAAGCACCCTCCTGAGGCCGAACGTCCTGAAGGCATCCATGACAGCGGGCGCGCCGGCCATCACATCCACCGGCGGCAACTCCTGGAAATACAAAGTCTTCAAGCGATAAAGTTCTTCCTTCTCCCTGTCGGTGGCGTGGCGGCCGAGCCCGCGGACAAAGAGGGCGTCGATGGTGGCGGCGCCGGTGCGCCCCTCGTAGAGATAAAACTCTTCGCGTGTGCACGGTATGCCCGTCCCGGATATGAGGCGGTGCCAGGCGGCGGTGTGGTTGACCATCGAGTCGTAGAGCGTGCCGTCCATATCGACGAGGGCCGCCTTGGGACGCATGGCCGAGAGGCCTGCGCGCTCAAGATAGCGGGCCACGGGTGTGGTGTATATGCCTGGGATTGTCATTTCTTGCGTTTTGATTTCTTGGATTCGGGAGCCGGGGCCGGATTGGCCTTGAGCGGTTCGGGCATCTCTATGATGCCCTCCCTGATCAGCACCAGAGAGTCTGCATGAGATATGGTGTCGGCGGGGAGGTCTGCGGCCTGGTCGGCCACGAGCGTCTCTGAGACACGCCCGAAGTCGAGCGCCTTCATCTCCTCGCGCTTCACGCCGCGGCGGAAGATGTTGGATATCTGCCGCACGAGGTTGACGCGCGTGGTGTCGGCTATCTGGACGGTGCCGGCCACCGAATGTTCGTCGAGGCGCGCCTTGCCCACGCGTATCTTCATGTCGTCGGGCGTGCCCTTGATGTTGATGCCGAACCTGAACGGCAGCGGCGACTTGAGCACCGCCACATGATAGTCGAGGTTCAGGGCCATGTCGTTGTGGCCGCTGACGCCGAGACGGTAGCGGTCCATGCTGAAGATGAAGGGGAAGAGCCTCAGCTGGGAGTTGTCTATCACGGCCTCTACCGTCATAGAGTCTATCACGTTGCGCTCCTTCTGCTTGAACATCAACCACTTGCCTATGGTGCGGAATGTCTCGTCGTCTATCACCTTCAGCGAGTTGCCCGAGATGCGGACTGCGGCCTTGAGCGACGGTATGTCTATGTTCATGTCGCGGTCCACGTCTGCGGCGGCGGCCAGTCCGGCGCTCACGATGCCGCCGAGGCTGTTGAGCAGGGGCATCATCGAGTCTACCGCCGGGACAAGGTCGAGGAATTCGCGGATATTGAACTCCTTGATTTGCAGCCCGAAGGCAAAGTTGGCCTTAGAGGCGTCAGGCTCGGCCGTATAGAGCGCGTTGAGCAACAGCGAGCCCACGTCTGTCGAGGCCCCCATGCGGTCGAGGTTGAGCGCGCCGCCGAGACAGTTGAGCCGTCCGTAGAAGCTGTGGAATATCAGGTCTGAATATATTATGTTGGCGGCGCGGACATCCAGCGAGGCGTCTACATTGGCCGGGACCACAAAGAGATAGGCAGAGTCTGTGGCCGTCTCGCGCTCTATCCTCGAGAGAGTCTCCTCGGAGAAGGTGTCGGCGTCGCCCTCGGTCAGCTCTGCGATTCCGCCGGGGTGTGACTGGGCAAAGGCAGAGCCTGCAAAGGCCGCCGAGGCTATCTGGTTGACATTGATGGTGTCGCTGGCGAGCGTCAGGCGCACCTTGACGGGCACCCTGCCGCGGCGCGATGTGAGAGCGCGGTCGAGGTCAGAGACCGTCCCGTCTATCGTGAAGTCGCTCTCCCCCACCCTCACGCGGGTGTCGCGGATGACCACCGAATCTGTCGAGAACGCGAGGTCGAGCCCCGTGATGCGCGAGCGCAGCGGGAACAGGGGAGTGAAGGCGCTGACACGGGCGGCGGAGAGAGTGCCCGAGGCATCCCATCGGCGCAGCAGGCGGCGCAGGGAGCTGTCGACGGCGATGTCGGCCGAGCCTGCCGTACGGACAGAGGCCGAGTCCTGGCCGTGATGCCTGCGTGCACGCCCTGCGGCATAGAGGCGTTCGAGCGAGTCGCGAGAGACTCCCGGATTGGCCCTTGACAGCGAGTCGAGCGCTCGTAGACGCCTGATGTTGGAGGCCGACATCTTGGGATGCACATCGAGAGCCATGCGGGCATCGGAGAGCATGGCCCGCGTGGTGTGGCTGGCAAAGAAGGCTCGCTCGGCCTCGACCGAGGCGCTCGCCTGCGGCAGACGTCCGTATCCCTTGTATCGCGTGAGCGAGAGCGAGACCCCGGCCTTGCGGGTTGAGACAAGGAGCGAATCCGAGGGCGAGCGCAATGAGAGACGGCCTGCCATGACGCGGACTCCGACAGGATTCACCGCAGTGGTGTCGAACGACGAGGCCACATTGCGGCACCCCACGCCCACGGCGAGGTCGTTGCCCTTTATCTCCATCCCCTGCAGGTCGGCATGGATAGTGTCTATCCTCAGCGAGGCCGTCAGCAGGGAGTCGACAGTGGCGCCCGTGCTGACAAAAGACTGCGACGAGCCGAAGCGGAGATCCATGCGGCGCGAATAGAGGTCTATGGGGATGGCGGGCATCGAGACATCGAGGCCGTCGAGCGTGGCCGTGCCGACCAGCTTTATGCGGTGGAAGCCGTCCTTGTCGAGCCACGAGCGTCTCAGGCCAAAGCTCGCGTCGGCCTTAAGCATACCCCTCACCATGCCTGGTATCAAGGCCAGCGCCCTCGGCGAGAGGTGGCCGAAGCTGATGCCCCCCTTGAAGACGCCCTCGATGTGAGGGTCAGAGAGCGGATTGGTCACCTTGCCCGAGAGGACAAAGCCGAGCCCGACGCCATGCAGGCGCAGGTTGGCGACGGTGAGCACAGAGCGGTCGAGGTCCC
Source organism: Duncaniella sp. (assembly GCA_029052375.1). Lineage (GTDB taxonomy): Bacteria > Bacteroidota > Bacteroidia > Bacteroidales > Muribaculaceae > Duncaniella. The sequence continues at coordinate 9,115 of JAIDJD010000034.1, forward strand.
GGCCGTCCACCTTGGCCTCGGCGTCGAGCTGAATCTTCTGCAGGCGCATGGTGTCGTAGACAGCCGAGCCGTCCGGGATAGACACATGGGCCGTGAAGGAGGGCAGCGCCTCACTGCCGGCTGTGTAAGGCTCGTCGAGCCGGGCCTCGAGCGAGATGTCGAATTTCGGGTCGAGCCTCGAGAGCTCGCCGCGCATCCCGGCGGGTATCAGCGAGATAATGTCTGAGACCGATGTCCTCGGGAGCTTGAACTCAAGACGGCTGACACACAGGCTGTCCTCAAACTCCAGGTCTGCCGAGAGCGAGGCCCTGACACCACCTGCGCTCAGCTCCAGCCTCTCGGCCGATAGCGACTTGGGTGCCGACGGAGACCATCTGAGCTCTCCGCCCAGACCGAGGCCGAGATTGCTTACAGTGATATGCGACAGCTTGAGCGATGTACGCCCCTGGATATCGAGCTTGTAGAGAGGTGCTTCGGAGCCTGAGAAGGTCATCCCCATGCTGGCCTCGGCGTCTATGGTGTCCGGGAGCGAGAGATAGCGGACGGTCATCCCGTCCGTGATGCGGAATGTCGAGAGCGAGATGCCCGTGACTGGCAGGGGAGTCGAAGCGGTGTCGGCCTCCTCGCCTGACGGCGGGAAGATGTCTGCCGAGCTCACATCTGCGGTGGCCTGCACGATGTTGGCCACGGGGTGTCTCAGAGTTATGTCGTACAGCTCCACCGCCCCCGTCAGCAGCTTAGGGATATTGACCCCGGCCTGGAGACGGTCAAAGCTGAGGAGCGAGTCGGCCCACACTGGCAGGCGCCCGCTGACACTGTCGGGGAGCGTGTCGAGAGCCTTGGACCGTACAGACAGATTCTGTATGTCGAGCTCGAAGCGCGGGAAGGTTGAGTAGAAGCTGATCTCCACCCTTCCGGCCCTGACATCGGCGTCGAGATAGCGCGAAGCCTCGCGGCAGACTATCGGGGTGAGCCGTTCGGGGGTCAGGTAGAGCAGGGCCGTGCCGATGGCCGCGCCCGCCAGCAGAAAGAGGCCGAGCAGAGCCAGGCAGAGCCATTTGAGTATTCTGAGCCAACGCGGGCGCCTCCCCGCGGGCGCGGGAGAGGTCTCGGGAGGCTGTTGTGACGCAGGTGAGGGATTTTCCATAAAGTTTCAACGCCTGTACGGGATCAATCGTTCTTCTGTATGCTGTCCGGGCGGGCCGTGATGTGGAAGCATGGCTGTCCGCGCTCATACTTCACCCACAGCTTGCCCTCCTCGCGCATGGCCTTGAGCACCTCGCCGAGGATGCCCTTGAGGTCGTCCACCGAGCGCGCCGGCTCGGGCGAGCCTGCTATGAAAGCGGCGTAAGAGATGTCGAACGTGGTGCCGAGCTGATGCACCGACGAGTCTATGGCATTGCGGTTGCGGCGGCGCAGGCGGCGCACGGTCTGAGGGGTGCGCAGGAGGCTCGTCACCTTGATGCGGTAGTCGCCGCCGCCGCGCGCCTGGATAGTGTCGCGGAATCTCTTGCCTATCTCTCTGAGGCGCCCCGCCGCCTCGGGCACGAGGTAGGGGCGCGAGAATATCAGGGTGTCCACATAATAGTCGGCACAGGAGGCGACCTTGACTATAGGCCTGCGCAAGTGCCAGTGCGAGCGGGTGTCCGTCAGGGGCTCTATGCCATATCGCTCGGCCTCGGCCATGTGGATATGGTTGGAGTCGTTGAAGTAGGCGCGCTCCGAGCCGAAATAGTTGACCCTGATGCGCTGAGTGGGCTCAGGCATCTCGTCGAGGCGGCGCTTGTGGTATGTGACGGTGTCTGTCTGCTCGAGGTCGCGCACCGTGGTGCCCTTGAGTATCTGCACCACAGGGGCCTCATCGGGCCGTATCTCCGAGCCGTCCTGCTCGGTGCGGCGGACAGGGACACACATCACCACGCCGAGACATATCAGGAGCACCACCGGGCCGTAATAGCGGATTATCTTGCGGGGCGAAATCTTGCGCCTCCTGCGACCCGGAGTCTGAGCCGGCATCACTCTGCGGGATATTGGCCGGGGGTCTCCCCGGGCAGTACTATGCCGGCCTCGGCCAGGGCCTCCATGCGCTCGACACACGTGCCGCACTTGCCGCAGTGGACCGGGCCGCCCTTGTAGCACGAGTAGGTCAGCGAATAGTCTACACCCAGCTCCCTGCCGCGGCAGGCTATCTGTCCCTTGGTCATCATGGTGTAGGGGGCCAGCAGACCAATGTTGTCGAAGGTGCCCGCCGAGACAGCCTTGCCCATGGCCTCGACAAACTCGGGGCGGCAGTCGGGATAGATGGCATGGTCTCCGGCATGGTTGGCTATCATCACAGCCTTGAGCCCGCGGCTCTCGGCCAGGCCGGCGGCCACGGCGAGCATGATGCCGTTGCGGAACGGCACCACCGTCGAGCGCATATTCTCGTCGTCATAGCTCCCCTCGGGGATGGCGTCGGCACCCGAGAGCAGCGAGCTCTCGAAGTTGGCGGCCATGAAGCCGAGGTCTATCTCGAGCCACTCCACGCCGAGGCGCTCGCAGTTGAGGCGCGCACACCGCGCCTCGCGCCTGTTGTGGTTTGAGCCGTACTGGAAGGTCACAGCAAGGGCTATGCGGTCTTTGTAATCGTAGAGCATCGTGACGGAGTCCATCCCGCCCGAAAGGACAAGCAGAGTGTCTTTGGCCATTGTCTGTGTATCTGTGTCAGAATGTGTCTGGAAACGAAGCGAGCATCCGGCGCTCGGCCATCTCGCGGTGGTCGTCGTCGGCGCGGTTGGCATAGGGGTGTATGGCAATGCCCCCGCGGGGAGTGAAGATGCCCTTCACCTCTATATATTTGGGATCCATCAGCTCCCAGAGGTCGTTTAGGATGATGTTGATGCAGTCTTCGTGAAAGTCGCCGTGGTTGCGGAACGAGAAGAGATAGAGCTTGAGGCTCTTGCTCTCCACCATACGCTTGCGCGGAATGTAGCTGATGAGTATCCGGGCAAAGTCGGGCTGGCCGGTCTTGGGGCAGAGCGATGTGAACTCCGGGCAGAGGAACGTGACGAGATACTCGCGGCCGGGATGCTTGTTGACAAAAGTCTCGAGCACCTCGGGCGCATAGCGGTCGGGATATCTTGTGGCGGTGTCGCCCAGGAGGGTCACACCTTCGAGTTCTGAGGTAGAACGCATATCTTAAATTCAAGAATTGAAAAAATGATAATCAATGATTGTGGTCCAATCCAATCCGCAAAGTTACCCAATTTGTCCGAGAAAACCACACCCGCCACCAAAAATAGTTGATTCCCGGCTGAAAGAGCCCTTAAAGAGCCTTTATTGAGCCTTTATTGCGTAAGGAAGACCCTCCAGGCGCCGTCTTTGTCGCCTCGCTCGACATAATTTTTAGCGATTAGCTGGTTAAGCAGTTTCTGAACAGCTGCAATACTGAGCCCTGTGACCTCTTTCATGTCGGCAAGTGTAAGCACAGGTTGTGTCCGCATGGCATCAAGAATCTTGGAATAATTAGGTGTGCGGAATGATATCCGTTCTCCATCATACCACCATACGTTCTCGTTTCTTTCGCTCAGAAACAGGACGTCATTGTACACTTCTTCTGCCACAAGACTGTTGAAATATTTCAGAAAAGGCCGTATATCCTTGATATCTGCGTGCGCCCCGTCGCTCGGCACAGGGCCTACATCCAAATCTGTCTGATGAAGGGCCTCAAGGTATTCGTTCTTCTTACGGCTCCTGACTACAATCATAGGATAATTGTGCCTTGCAAGTATGTAATTCACCATAAGTCTCGCAATACGGCCATTCCCGTCTTCAAATGGGTGAATACGGATATAACGATAGTGGAACAATGCCGCCAACTCAATGGGAGAAAGTTTGCCCTCTTGTTCGGCCGCATTGTACCAGTCTACCAAATCTGCCATAAGCCCCGGGGTCTCCTCTGGAGTGGCATACTCAAAACGGTCTCCATATCTTGTAATTACACTGTTGGGCCTTGTCTTGTATTGCCCAGCGTGTATTACATAGCTTGTCTGTACTCCACCCGGAAGATTGCGATATACCGTGTAGTCATCACGCAAAAGCGTCTTGTGCAGTGTCCGGATAAAGTTCTGTGTCAACGGCACTTCTTTTACAGCGGCCTCTTCTGTCATCATCCGCAGGCCAACATTGCTTGCAGTCATTTCCTGAATATCACGCACGTCAGCCTCTCCGACCACCTTGCCGAAAAGCAACAGAATTTCTGTCTGACCATAAGTCAGTGTATTGCCTTCTATATGATTGCTGTTATAGTTGAAGTCTACCGTAAAGCGACGGCTCAGCCTCTCTCTGTCCCTGTCGGACAAAGGCTGGAGGCTGTGCCATGCTTCCAATGCTTTCTTTATATTGAGATACTTCATATCAACCTTGGTTATTCAGTTGTGCAAAGGTAGCAAAATGTTTTGAAAAAGGTTGCAGCGTTACAACCTTTTTGGCAACATTTCACCCAAAGAGCTGTCCGCAGGCGCTTGGTTGGCGCGGACGGGAGGGCAAAAATGTCCAAACTTTGGAGGCTGGGGGGCGGAGGTGTTGACGGATAAGCAGAAAATTAGTAACTTTGCATATTAATATATGCCTCGCCTGCCTGCAGGAGAGCCAGAAAAATGCAATAGCCAAGACATGAAACTTACCGAGCTCACCGCCATCTCGCCTGTCGACGGCCGCTATCGCAACAAGTGCGAGCGCCTCGACGAGTATTTCTCTGAATATGCCCTCATCCGCTACCGCGTCAAGGTTGAGGTCGAGTATTTCATAGCCCTCTGCGAGCTGCCCCTGCCCGCGCTCGCCTCTGTAAGCCACGACACCTTCGGCGCCCTGCGCTCTGTCTACAACGACTTTACCGTCAGCGATGCCGAGCGCATCAAGGAGATAGAGAGCGTCACCAACCATGACGTCAAGGCCGTCGAATACTTCCTCAAGGAGAAGTTTGACGCCCTCGGCCTCTCGGACTGCAAGGAGTACATACACTTCGGCCTCACCTCGCAGGACATCAACAACACCTCGGTGCCCATGAGCATCAAGGACGCCATCGAGGAGCTCTACCGTCCCGCCGTCGAGGGTCTCTGCGAGGCACTCGAGGCCCGCGCCGACGAGTGGGCCGAGATACCCATGTTGGCCAAGACCCACGGCCAGCCCGCATCGCCCACACGCCTGGGCAAGGAGATACGCGTCTTCGCCTACCGCCTGCGCCGCCAGCTCAAGGCCCTCGAGGCCTGCGAGGTCAGCGGCAAGTTTGGCGGAGCCACCGGCAACTTCAACGCCCACCTCGCGGCCTTCCCCCATGTGGACTGGCGCGACTTCGGCGCACGCTTCCTCTCCGAGAAGCTCGGCATAGAGCGCGAGGAGTACACCACCCAGATCTCGAACTATGACAATCTGGCCGCCATCTTCGACGCCATGGCCCGCATCAACACCATCGTCCTCGACCTCGACCGCGATATGTGGATGTACATCTCCATGGAATACTTCAAGCAGCGCATCAAGGAGGGCGAGGTAGGCTCGTCGGCCATGCCCCACAAGGTGAACCCCATCGACTTCGAGAACTCCGAGGGCAACCTCGGCATGGCCAACGCCGTGCTCAAGCACCTCGCAGGCAAGCTCCCCGTGTCGCGCCTCCAGCGAGACCTAACAGACTCGACCGTACTGCGCAACATCGGCGTCCCCATGGCCCACTCTCTCATAGCCTTCGCCTCGACAATGAAGGGCCTCGGCAAGCTCCTGCTCAACCGCGCGGCCATCGACGCCGACCTCGACAACACCTGGAGCGTCGTGGCTGAGGCCATACAGACCATCCTCCGCCGCGAGGGCTATCCCAAACCCTACGAGACACTCAAGGCCCTGACCCGCACCAACACCGCCGTCACAGCCGAGAGCATATCGGCCTTCATCGAGACCCTCAACGTCTCTGACGAGGTCAAGGCCGAGCTCCACAAGATAACCCCCGGGACATACACGGGATACTGATTGAGAATGGAGAATGGAGAATTTAGGATTGAAAATGGAGAATTATCAGAGGTGGCTTGAAGTCAATATGGACAATTCTCAATTTCTAAATTGTCAATTCTCAATTCAAAATTCTAAATTCTCCATTCTAAATTAAAAATATGGACACTCCGACCAAGATTCGCTTCGGATTCATCGCCGCTCTCTGGCTCGTGCTGGTGTGGCTTGTCGTCGTGTCCCAGCCTCTGACCCTATGGACCATCTTCATGATTGCCGTCTCGGGCATAGTGGTGTGGGTCCCGCTCTACAAGAAATATATCCGCAATGACTCAGGAAACAAAAAGCAATAGCTCCGGAACGGCCCGAGAAGATGGCCGCTACCCCCTGCTGAGACAGATCGACACCCCGGCCGACCTGCGCCGGCTGTCGCCTGCCGACCTCCCCGAGGTATGCTCGGAGCTGCGCTCGTTTCTCATTGACACCGTCTCGTCGCATCCCGGCCACTTCGCCTCGTCGATGGGAGCCGTGGAGCTGACGGTGGCCCTGCACTACGTGTTCAACACCCCGTACGACCGCATCGTGTGGGATGTCGGCCACCAGGCATACGGCCACAAGATACTCACCGGGAGAAGAGACCGCTTCGACACCAACCGCACCCTCGGCGGCCTCTCGGGATTTCCCTCGCCCAAAGAGAGCGAGTATGACACCTTCACGGCCGGACACGCATCCAACGCCATATCTGCCGCCCTCGGCATGGCCGTGGCCGCGAAGCTGCACAAGGACGAGCCCAGGCGCAATGTGACCGCCGTCATCGGAGACGCCTCCATCTCGGGAGGCCTCGCATTCGAGGGCCTCAACAACGCCGCCAACTCGGGCGCCGACCTGCTGATAATACTCAACGACAACGATATGTCGATAGACCGCAACGTCGGCTCGCTCAACAGCTACCTGGCCCACCTCACCTCGTCGCGCCCATACAACAACCTGCGCTACAAGACCGCCAAGCTACTGCGCCGGTGGCACCTGCTCTCGGCCAAGGGGGTGCAGAGGATAATGCGGTTCAACAACTCGCTGAAATCGCTCATCACCAACGAGCAGAACCTCTTCGAGGGCCTCAACATACGCTATTTCGGCCCCTTTGACGGACACGACGTCAAGACCCTCGTCAAGGTGATGCAGGAAATCAAGGAATACAACGGCCCGCGCATCCTGCACCTGCGCACCGTCAAGGGCAAAGGCTATGCCCCGGCCGAGGCCGACCCCACCACATGGCACGCCCCGGGCCCCTTCGACCCCAAGACAGGCAAGAGGCCCGAGCCAGACCCCGCCAGACCGCCCAAATACCAGACCGTCTTCGGCAAGACCCTCGTGGAGATAGCCTCTGAACACCCCGAGGCCGTCGGCGTCACCGCCGCCATGCCCTCGGGCACATCCATGAATCTGATGCAGGAGGCCTATCCCTCGCGCACATTCGACGTGGGCATCTCGGAGGGCCACGCCGTCACATTCGCGGGCGGCATGGCCAAGGACGGCCTCAAGCCCTTCGTGGCCATATACTCATCCTTCCTCCAGAGGGCATACTCGCACATCATACACGACGTGGCCATAGAGGGGCTCCCCGTGGTCTTCTGCATAGACCGCGCAGGCCTCGTGGGCGAGGACGGAATGACACACCACGGAGTCTTCGACCTGGCCTATCTCCGATCCATACCCGGCATGACCGTGGCCGCCCCGCGCAACGCCGATATGCTCAGGCGCCTGATGTACACAGCCGTCGGCTATCCCGGCCCCTTTGCCATACGCTATCCGCGAGGCTCGGCAGACAAGGCCCCCTCTGACACCCGCGAGCCCCTGGCCCCCGGCAAGGGAGAAAAGCTGGCCGACGGACGCGACGCCGTGGTGCTGACCATAGGCACCGTGGCCGCCGACGCCGCCAAGGCCATAGAGAGAGCGCGCAGAGAGCTGGGCATTGAAGCCGCGCATTACGACATGATATACCTCAAGCCTCTCGACACAGACATCATGCGCGAGGTGGCCTCTCTCGGCAAGCCGGTGATCACCGTCGAGGACGGCACCGTAGAGGGCGGCCTCGGAGGCGCCGTCCTCGAATGGATGGCCGACAACGGCGTCAGCCTCGAAGTCAGGCGCCTCGGAGTGCCCGACCGCTTCATACCCCACGGCACCCCCGCCCAGCAGCACAGGATGTGCGGGTTCGACGCCGACGGGATATTCGAGGCCCTCGCCTCGCTCAAAGCCAAACCCAACGCCGAGCCATGCGCATAGTAATAGCAGGATGCGGAGAGGTAGGCTCGCACCTGGCCAAGCTCCTCTCGCGCGAAGACCAGGACATCACCGTCATAGACGAAGACCGCTCCAAGCTCGCTGTCCTCGACGCCAACTACAACCTGCTCACCGTGCAGGGGCGCCCCACGTCGTTCAACGACCTCAGGCGCGCCGGCGTGGAGGGATGCGACCTCTTCATAGCCGTCACCCCCTTCGAGACACGCAACGTCGTGGCCTGCGCCATAGCCAAGAGCCTCGGAGCCTCCAAGACCGTGGCCCGCGTGGACAACTATGAGTTCAAAGACCCCGCCAACCACGAGTTCTTCGCCTCGATAGGCACCGACGACGTCATCTATCCCGAATACCTGGCCGCGCTCGAAATCATCACAGCCCTCAACCACAACTGGGCCCGCCACTGGTTCGAGCTACACGACGGCCAGCTGATACTCGTGGGCATAAAGCTCAGGAGCGAGGCCCCGCTCGTAGGCAAGCAGCTCAAGGAGCTCGGGCGCACCACCCACGACTTCCACGTGGCCGCCATCAAGCGCCACAACGAGACCATCATCCCGGGCGGCAACGACCACCTCGAGCTCGACGACATAGTCTACTTCATGACCACCTACGAGCACGTCGACGCCCTCGTCCCCCTCTGCGGCAAGACCAAGAGACAGATAAAGGATGTGATAATAATGGGGGCCAACCGCATAGCCATACAGCTCTGCCGCATGGGCAGGGAGCAGTTTCGCTTCAAGATCATAGACCCCGACAAGGACCTCTGCCTGCGCATCTCGGAGCGATGTCCGGACGCGCTGGTCATCAACGCCGACCCGCGCGACATCGACACCCTGCGCGAAGCCGGCATCGACGACACAGACGCCTTCGTGGCCATCTCCGAAGCCAGCGAGAGCAACATCCTCACCTGTCTCACGGCCAAGGAGTTCGGCGTCATCAAGACCGTGGCCGAGGTGGAGAACCTCCAGTTTGTCTCGCAGGCCGAAGGGCTCAACATCGGCACCGTCATCAACAAGAAGCTCCTGGCCTCGGCCCGCATCTTCCAGATGATGCTCGACCGCGACACCTCGAGCTCTAAGTGTCTGGCCATGGCAGACGCCGAGGTGGCCGAAATCGTGGCCCGCGAGGGCTCGAAGATAACACGCGCCGCCGTCAAGGACCTCAGGCTCTCGAGAGACATGACCATCGCCGGACTGATACGCGGAGGCAAGGGCCACCTCGTCAGCGGCAACACCGTCATACAGCCCGGAGACCACGTGGTGGTCTTCACCCTCGGCGGAGCCATACACAAAACCGAACGCCTCTTCAGATGAATCGCCGCGGAGTCTCCAGACTGCTGTCTGCCATCCCTCTGGTCAACATAGCCCTGCTGTTGAGAGTGATAGGCCTGCTCCTTCTGATAGAGGGATGCTTCCTCCTGTTCCCTCTGGCCACGTGCCTGTACTACGGCGAGGCCGACTGGAAAGACTTCCTGCTGACCTCGGCCATAACCTTTGCCTCGGGGACACTGATGATATTCGGCATACGCCCTGAGTCGTCCAACATGGGCAAGCGCGAGGGCTTTCTGCTCACGGCCATGGTCTGGGTGGTCTTCTCCCTGTTCGGAATGTTGCCCTTCATGCTGATGGACCGCGAGCCCCTGTCTGTCTCGGACGCCTTCTTCGAGGCCATGTCGGGCTTCACCACCACCGGAGCCACCATCATGACATCCATAGCCCACCTGAGCCACGGAGCCGTGGTGTGGCGCTCGCTGATGCAGTGGATAGGAGGCATGGGCATCATACTCTTCACCCTCGCCGTGGTCCCGATGCTCAACTCGTCGGGCGGTATGCAGATGTTCAACGCCGAGGTGACGGGCATCACCCACGACAAACTGCGCCCGCGCATCTCGCAGACAGCCAAGGGCCTGTGGGGCATATACACGGGCCTCACCGTGATACTCTACATACTCCTGGTCCTCGGCCCTATGGAGCCGTTCGACGCCATGTGCTACGCCCTGTCGGTGATGTCGACCGGCGGATTCGCCACCTCGGACGCGGGGCTCGGCGTCTGGAGCTCGGACTATATAGAGACCGTCGTGACCATCTTCATGTTCATCGGAGGCGTCAGCTTCACCCTCATCTACCGCGCCATGCTCCGAGACTTCAAGGGCGTCTGGCGCAACGACGTCTTCCGCTCCTACCTGGCCATCATCCTCATCTGCTATGCCGTCTTCGCCATCAACATCGTGGCCCGCGGACAGGCATACACGCTCAAATCCGTCACGCTCGACCCCCTCTTCCAGGTGGTCTCGCTCATATCCTCCACGGGATTCGAGGTCTCGGACTTCGGCACATGGGGCACATTCGCCCTCTCCGTGGCCATGGTGCTGATGTTCTTCGGCGCCTGCGCGGGCTCGACGAGCGGCGGCGCCAAGATAGACCGCATGATATTCATGCTCAAGAACTGCCGCAACGAGATAGAGCGGTGTATCCACCCCAACAACATCCTCACCGTCAGGGTCAACGGCGTCGTAGTCCCGCACGACACGGTGATGAAGGTCACCGCCTTTCTCTGTCTCTACGTGCTCATCATAGCCATGGGAGGCCTGGCGCTGACAGCCATGGGGATGCCTCTAGTGGACGCCTTCTTCTCGTCGTTCACCTGCATCTCCAACACAGGCCTGACGGCGGGCGTCACCGGATACGGAGGCACATTCGCCATTGTCCCCGACGCCGGCAAGTGGCTCCTGTCCTTCATAATGCTCACGGGCCGTCTCGAAATCTTCACCGTGCTGCTGCTCTTCCTCCCCGGATTCTGGAAGAAGTGAACCCGGTATGGCTAAAATATTCGGCGCAGGGGGTGGTTTCGCAACCGTCCTCTGCGCCTGACTTTTTTCACTATGAATTTACCATGTTGGCAACGTAATTTTCCTGATGCAAAATTACTGTATGGCGGCAATATGGAAAATACCGAAAATCAATGATTTTGGCACATTCCGGTAATCAAAATGCATTACAGGTGCAAAAAAACCGTCCGAAATCATTGCAGATTCAAGAAAAAGCCGTACCTTTGCACCCGGGTAAGTCCTACACGACCAGCTCCCCGAGAACTCCGCCAGGTCTTGATCGAAGCAACGGTATCGGGTCGTAGCGG
>JAIDJD010000340.1 GCA_029052375.1 Duncaniella sp.
CTGCCTCACTCTCCCCGAAGGCTTCTACACCAGCACCATCGAGGTTTACGGCTACTGCAACAACGCCGGCACAGAGACCTACATCGCCAACGTCTCTGTCCCCGCAGGCGACGCTCTTGAGAGCGTGTACGACTATGCCGAGGGCGACCCCACCATCCCCTTCGTGGACAAGAACGACTTCAAGACCATGACCCTCGAGAATATGCCCAAGCTGACCATCAACCTTGCCAAGCCCGTCACCGGCACCATCTGGTTCAAGAACGGCGGCAAGCAGCCCGCATTCTTCCTCAACATCCTCCCCGCCGACCTCTCCTCCGTATCTGAGATCGCAGTCGACGAGAACGCTCCCGTTGAGTACTACAACCTCCAGGGTATGCGTGTAGAGAACCCCGCAAACGGCCTCTTCATCAAGCGTCAGGGCTCCAAGGTCACCAAGGTTGTCCTCTGATAATTCAAGAATCGCATATGGAGAATTGAAAATCGGGAATCGACCTGCTGACCATTGACAATCTCCTCCGCCATACCGGCGGGCCGACATCAACCTCGGCCCGCCGGTTTCTTTTAGCCAGGCGGCGGCGCAGGCACGCAGACACGCCAGCCCATAGTCCGGCCACCGCCAGTACGGACGCCACCAGTATGGCCGACACTTTTTTGGCACTCAGGACGCCTTGTCTCAGAAAATATTGTTATATTTGCAAAAAATACCCCACAGATATCACACTGCAGATGAACAACCTCGTCTTGCGCGCTCTCACCGGAGCCGTCTATGTATGCCTCATATGCGCCGCCGTCATCCTCAAAGGATGGATAGCCGGCATAATCTTCGGATTCATGGCCGGAGCGGCCGTAAACGAATTCATCACCCTGGCCTGGAACAAGGAGTCTGAAGAGGCCAAGGCCCGCCACAAACGTCTCAGACTGGCCGACACACTGCTCTCGGGCGCCATCGTCGGACAGGCCGTGGCCACAGGCTTGGGCACAGGGCTGTTCGTCGCCTTCGGCCTGCTCTTCCTCTACCTCATAGTGCGTCCCGTGGTCGAGCTCTACACGCGCGAGGACGCACCCGTGAGGTCGATAGCCCTCTCCTACATGGCCCACGTCTACATCACTGTCCCCCTCTGTTTCCTCCCCTGCATATCGGCCTTCGGCGGCCACCACAGTCCAGTCTCCGGCATCGCGCTGACGCTGGCTGTGTTCGTCATGATATGGCTCTCCGACACCGGAGCCTACCTCGTCGGCTCGGCCATAGGCAGGCACAAGCTCTTCCCCCGCATATCGCCCGCCAAGAGCTGGGAGGGATTTGCCGGAGGCGTCCTCTTCGCCACACTCTCGGGACTCGCGGCCAGCTATGCCTTTCCCGACTGGTTCGGCGCACTCTCGCCCGCAAGGCTCTGCGGGCTGGGCCTTACCGTAGCCATATTCTCCACGTGGGGCGACCTCGTGGAGAGCCTCATCAAGCGCTCGACAGGCGTCAAGGACTCGGGGCGTCTGCTCCCGGGCCACGGAGGTATGCTCGACCGCATAGACTCTCTGCTGCTCGTGATCCCAGCCTCGCTCGCCTATCTCTTCCTTACAGATATGCTCTGAAAAAGATCTGCTCTGAAACCGGCACATCTATATATTTTTTTCTACAATATCATTCTTACTTACACACTTTCCAAAACCGATGAAAAAGACTTTTCTCCTTCTGCCCCTCTCCGGCCTCATAGCCCTGGCCGGGTGTGACGGCACCAAGAAGGCCGAGACCGCGGCCGTACCCACCGACGACGACGTCATCCTCCACGCATGGACCTGGAGCTTCGACACCATCGCCGCCAACATGAAAGATATAGCCGAGGCCGGATATGCCTACGTGCAGACATCGCCCGCACAGACCTGTTTTGTAGGCGACGGCGGAGGCCTGGCGCTCTTCTCCAAGCCTGGCGACGAGAAGATGGGCAAATGGTATTACTACTACCAGCCCACCGACTGGAAGATAGGCAACTACATCCTCGGCAACCGCGACCAGTTCAAGGCCATGATGGACTCGGCGGCAAAGTATGGCGTGAAGGTCATCGTTGACGTCCTGCCCAACCACACCGCCGTAGACCACACCGCCGTGCTCCCCGACCTCGACGCCGCCGCAGGCGGGCATGACAAGCTCTTCCACGCCAACGGCTTCAACGACATCAAGGACTATAACGACCGCTACGAATGTACCACGGGCATGATGGGCGGACTGCCAGACGTCAACACCGAGAACCCCGGATTCCAAAAATACTACATGGAATATGTCAACGACCTGCTGAGCCTCGGCGTCAGGGGATTCCGCTACGATACAGCCAAGCATATCGGCCTCCCCTCAGACCCTGTCGACTCGGCCGCCGTGCGCAACAACTTCTGGGACATTGCCACCGGGCGCGAGGCGGTCGGCGGCGTCAGCCTCGCAGTGCCCGCCGACTCGCTCTTCATATACGGCGAGGTGCTGCAGGACAAGAACGTCAAGGAGAAGGAGTATGCCGAATATATGCGCGTCACCGCCAGCAACTACGGCCACGCCCTGCGCGAGATACTCGCCAAGGGCGACACCCGCGCCGACTCGCTGGTCTCCTACCGCCACACAGCCGACCCCGGACGCCTCGTCACATGGGTCGAGAGCCACGACACATACGCCAACCAGCACGAGTCGGCCGGGCTGACCGACGAGCAGATACGCATGGGATGGGTGTTCCTCGCCTCGCGCGCACAGGGCACTCCCCTCTTCTTCAGCCGTCCCGCCGGGAGCACCCGCGACAACTACTGGGGCAACAACCTGGCCGGAGCACGCGGCAACGATGAGTTCAGACATCCCGAAGTCGTGGCCGCCAACCGCTTCCGCAAGGCCATGCACGGCCAGTCAGAGACCATCGCTGAGACAGCCGACGGAGCTGTGGCCGGCGTAGGGCGCGGCCGTGCCGGCGAGGCTCTGGTCAACTTCTCTTCCGAGACCCGCAGCGTAGAGATGCCCACTGCACTCCCCGACGGCGAGTATACCGACGCCGTGCACGGCTCGTCCTTCACCGTCTCGGACGGCACTCTCAAGGGCACTCTCGCACCCCTGACATCATATATCCTCTACGCAAAGTAAACACAGACAACCACATAACCCAGCCCTCCGCACACCCGCGGGGGGCATTTTTTAATAGAAAGCGATATGATAGCCAACGGCTCAGACAATCCCCGCGAACTCCTCCCCGTCGTAGACGAGGAGGGCAACATCATAGGCACTGCCCTACGCTCGGAGTGCCACTCGGGCGTGACACGCCCGCTGCACCCCGTAGTCCACCTCCACATCTTCGACGCCGAGGGGAGGCTGTGGCTGCAGAAGCGCCCCGACTGGAAAGACATTCAGCCCGGCAAATGGGACACCGCCGTGGGCGGACACATCGACCCGGGCGAGAGCGTCGAGCAGGCCCTCAGGCGCGAGGCCCTCGAGGAGGCGGGCATAGAGGGATTCGACCCACGCCCGCTCGGCACATACATCTTCGAGAGCCCGCGTGAGCGCGAGCTGGTCCACTCCTTCGCCACCCTCTGGACACGTCCGGTCTGCCCCTCGGCCGAGACCGACGGCGGACGCTTCTGGACCCGCTCCGAAATCCTCGACGCAATAGGCCGCGGCATCCTCACCCCAAACTTCGAAAAGGAATACAGGGAGATAGTGGTGAATGGAGAATTATAAGTATCCTCTATTGTCCCCAATGGCGTCCGTCAGGACGCAGATTTATAAGTAACCCCGTACGCCGGAGCCTCAGCGGAGGCGTGCGGGGTTGGGGCAAGAATAAAAGTGGCGTCCGTAGCGACGCCGATTTACGGAGCCAAGTGGTTTATAGTCTGTAAATCGGCGTCCTTGCGGACGCCATGGCGTGAGTATGGTCATTCCCCGCACGCCTCCGCTAAGGCTCCGGCGTACGGGGTTACTAATAAATCTGCGTCCTAACGGACGCTCCTAATTCTCCATTCTCTCCATTCTCCATTCTCTCCATTCTCAATTCTCAATTCTCAATTCTCAATTCTAAATTCTCCATTTTAAATTCTCAACTCTTTTTCGTACCTTTGTGTGCGTTTTTACGCGTTTCTGACACATACTTATGAAAAGAATCCGCAACTTCTGCATAATAGCCCACATCGACCACGGCAAGAGCACGCTTGCCGACCGTCTGCTTGAATTCACCAACACAGTGGCCGGCAAGGACCTGCAGGCCCAGGTGCTCGACGACATGGATCTCGAGCGCGAGCGAGGCATCACCATCAAGAGCCACGCCATACAGATGAACTACAAGCTGGACGGCGAGGAATACACGCTCAACCTCATCGACACCCCGGGACACGTCGACTTCTCCTACGAGGTCTCGCGCTCGATAGCCGCCTGCGAGGGCGCCCTGCTCATCGTCGACGCCTCGCAGGGCATACAGGCCCAGACCATATCCAACCTCTATATGGCCATCGACAACGACCTTGAGATAATCCCCGTCATCAACAAGGTAGACCTCGACAGCGCCAAGCCCGACGAGGTTGAAGACCAGATAGTAGACCTCCTGGGCTGCGGCCGCGACGAGATAATACGCGCCTCGGGCAAGACCGGCATCGGTGTGCCCGAGATACTGAAGGCCATCGTAGAGCGCGTCCCCGCTCCTGTCGGCGACCCCGAAGCCCCGCTCCAGGCCCTCATCTTCGACTCGGTGTTCAACCCCTTCCGCGGCATCATAGCCTACTTCAAAATCATCAACGGCACCATCCGCAAGAACGACTTCGTAAAGTTCGTGGCCACAGGGCGCGAGTACAACGCCGACGAGATAGGCGTGCTCAAGCTCGATATGCAGCCTCGCGACGTCCTCTCGGCAGGCAACGTGGGCTACATCATATCAGGCATCAAGACCTCGCGCGAGGTGAAGGTGGGCGACACCATCACCCATGTCAAGCGCCCCTGCCCCGAGGCCATCGAGGGATTCGAGGAGGTAAAGCCTATGGTCTTCGCAGGCGTCTACCCCATAGAGACCGAAGACTTCGAGAACCTGCGCTCGTCGCTCGAGAAGCTCCAGCTCAACGACGCCTCGCTGACATTCCAGCCCGAGTCGTCGCTCGCCCTCGGCTTCGGATTCAGATGCGGATTCCTTGGCCTCCTCCACATGGAAATCAGACAGGAGCGCCTCGGCCGTGCGTTTGACATGGACGTCATCACCACCGTCCCCAACGTCTCCTACCG
>JAIDJD010000341.1:0-2601 GCA_029052375.1 Duncaniella sp.
GTTGAAACGTCTTACGGTAGGATAAGCGCCCTGGCTGGCGTTGCCTGTGCCGGCAAAGTTGGACTCGCGGTCGTCAGGCATCTTGGACCATACCCAGAGGTTGTTGCCGTTGAGGTAGAGCTTGAGCGAGGAGAGGCCGAGGTGTTTGATCCAGCTCGAGCCGGTCCAGGTGTAGGCTATCTCGACGTTCTTGAGACGCACGTACGAGCCGTCGTAGTGGTTGTAGCGGTTGTCCCAGCCGTTGTAGTAGGAGGGGGTCGAGTTCCATACGGGGAGGGGACGGTCGATGTCGCCGCCGTTGGGCGACCAGAAGTTGACGCCGGCAAAGAGGGTGTTGAGCTTGCCTCTGTATGACTCGAACACTACGGTGCGGTTGACGTTGGTGACGCCGTAGAACTGGAGATATACGCTCCAGCCCTTCCAGTCCCATCCGAGGGTGGCGTTGTATGTGTTCTGGGGAGTGCCGCTGTAGCCGTAGGGGGCGCTGTCGGCCGAGTCGATGATGCCGTCGCCGTTGTAGTCCACCATGATGGGCTGGCCGGGCAGCTTCTGGTTGTTGTTGGAGTTGTGGGTGGTCATGGCTATGACGTCGTCCCACGAGTTGGCATAGCCTGCGTCGTAGATGATGTGGTCCTGTCCGATGGTGAATCCCTCGGTCTTGCGGTACTTCTCGAGCAGCTCGGGGTCGTCGAACTCAAGCACCTTGTTGCTTGCGTGTGTCATGCTGAAGTTGCCCCAGGCGTGCATACCGTTGCCGAAGGTCTTGTTGATTCTGAGCTCGATTTCGTAACCCTTGCTGGCCACTCGTCCGAGGTTGGCAGTCGGGGCCTTGCCGCCGAAGTAGGAGGGGATGGCGCGGCTGTCGCCGTTGACGAGGATGTCGTTGCGGCGCTCATTGAAGATTTCGACCGTACCGGCCACCAGAGACTTCATGAATGAGAAGTCTATACCGAAGTTCTGCTTGAGCGACTTCTCCCAGTGGATGTCGGGGTTGCCTATCTGCGACTCCTTATACCAGGTGTAGGGAGATTTCTGTCCCGAGACGGTAGAGAGCACGAGGGGGTCGTGTGTGGCCCACTGTGTGGCGTATATCCAGCGCTGCCAGATGTTGTCGTCGCCCACCTGGCCGATGGAGTAGCGGAACTTGAGGTTGTCGAGCCATCCGCGGCTGAAGGCCATGAACTTCTCCTGGCTGATGCGCCAGCCGATAGCGCCCGAGTTGAAGAACTCGAAGCGGTGGCGGCGGTCAAACTTCTCTGAGCCGTTGTAGGCGCCGTTGTACTCTACAAAGTACTTGTCGGCATAGTTGTAGGTGGCACGGAAGGCCCAGTCCTCGCGATAGTTGGGAAACTCGCTTCCCGTGGCTCGCTCGTCGCGGTTGAAGACGCCCATCGCCGTCACGTCATGGTCGCCGAACTTGCGGCCCCAGTTGATCTGTGCCTGGTAGAACATATTGCGCTGTGTGGCCCAGTTGCGGCTCTCTCCCTCGCGTATGCTCCACTTGAGGTCTTCGTCAAAGTCAAGGCCGTTGGGCAGCATCTGCTGGCTCCAGTGCACCTCTCCGGTTTCGGGGTCTATCCACTTGGTCTGGGGCTTGTAGTAGTTCTCGCAGATGCCGCGGTTGGCCTCGACGAAGACGTTGTCCCAAGAGATGGTGGCGCTGGCCCGGAGACCTTTGGTGATGAACGAGAGGTCCTGCTCGAGGGTGAAGTCTGTGTTGATGCGGGTAGTGGTGGTGTACTCGGTGCCGCCCGTTGCGAGCATCTGCATCGAGTTGGGAGCGCCCTGGGTGTTGCTGGGATACCATCCCCATGTGCCGTCTGAGTACTTGGGTATGAAGGCATCGGCGGGAGCGCCGTAGGCTGCCTGCCACATCTGTGTGGCGCCGAAAGAGTCGTCAGAGACACCGAAGGGAGACTTCTTCTCGCCGTGCGAGCCGGAGATGTTGACCTTGAACACCGTGGAGCGGGTGATGGAGAAGTCGAGGTTGGAGCGGACATTGACGCGGTTGAATCCGTAGCCGCCGGTGTAGCCGCGGCCTGTCTCATACTCGCGGAAGAGGTCGCCCTCGTGGAGGAAGTCGATAGAGGCGAAGTACTTTACGTTCTTGGTGCCGCCGCTGATGTTGATGTTGGGGTTGTAGGCAAAGGCACACTTCTTGAAGAGGGCGTCCTGCCAGTCTGTGTTGGGATAGCGCTCGCGCTCTTCGAGGTTGGCGGGATTGCGGTATTTGTCGATGATGTCAAGCGGTGTGATGCTGAGCCACGAGTCGGGGGTGAGGCCGAGCTCGCGTTCGATGACGCGGTTGCGCATATACAGTGCTTCGGGCGAACCCTCGGTGCCTGGGAGCTGAGACGCTACCTTGGCTGTGAGGTTCATGCCTACCGAAACCTTGGCGCGTCCCTCGGTGCCTCGCTTGGTGGTGATGAGGATGACGCCGTTGGCACCCTTGACGCCATAGACGGCTGTGGCCGAGGCGTCCTTGAGCACAGACACGCTCTGTACCGAGCCGATGTCCACCGAAGACATGGGACGCTCGATGCCGTCGACAAGCACGAGGGGGTCGCTGCTGTTCCACGATGTCTGGCCGCGGATCACAAT
>JAIDJD010000341.1:2611-2990 GCA_029052375.1 Duncaniella sp.
CCACAATCTTGGGGTCGTCGTCGCCGGGCATACCGGACGACTGCATCGTGACGACGCCGGGCAGATTGCCGGTGAGGGCCGCGCCGATGCTCGAGACGCCGCCGGTCTTGGCGAGTGTCTCGCCAGTGGCCTGGGTGATGGCGCCTACGACTGAGACCTTCTTCTGCTGGCCGTATCCGACCACCACTACCTCGTCGAGCACCTCCGAGTCGGACTCGAGTGTCACCTTGAGGCTGTGGCGGCCGTTCAGGGCCACTTCCTGGGTTTTCATGCCCACGTAGGACACGATGAGCGTTGACTTGGGAGACCGTACGTTGATCTTGAAGTCACCGTCTAATCCTGTGGCCACACCGTTGTTGGTGTTGCCCTTCTCCTGGAC
>JAIDJD010000342.1:0-3709 GCA_029052375.1 Duncaniella sp.
GCGGGGCAGGGTGGGGTAGTGGACAAGGGCTTCGGGGAGTGTGGCCTTGAGCAGAATGGTCGTTGCAAGCTCGGCGCCTACCCTCAGCAGGCGGGGGTTGAGCAGGATGTCGTCCCACTGGCTTGCCGTCATTTTGACAAAGCGTTGCACCGCGGGTATTGCCAGGCGTGTTGCCGCGGCGAAGAGAATCCATGCCGCGAGCAGCGACAGGGCGCATGATGTGGCTGTAGACCACGGCTGAAGGATGTCTTGGGCTATCCCCCATGAGGCGAAGAGGCGCGATATTTCTGTGTAGAACATTTGGCGTTGGCTTTTATAGACTGCGAGGGCGGGCCGTGGGGGTCCGCCCTCGCAGGGTGAGTATGATTGTTTTAGTGATGTCTGCCTCGGCTGGCTTTACTTGAGTATGCCGTGCTTCTTGAACACCTTGGTGATGGTCTCTATGGCGCGGTCTACCTGCTCCATGGTATGTGTGGCCATGAGGCTGAAGCGGATGAGGGTGTCGTCGGGGGCGACTGCGGGAGACACAACGGGATTGACAAAGATGCCCTCCTCAAGCAGGTCGCGTGTGATGGCGAATGTCTTGAAGTCGTCGCGGATGAAGAGGGGGATGATGGGTGTGGAGGTGTTGCCTATCTCGCATCCTGCGTTGCGGAATCCCTCGAGGGCGTGGTTGGTGAGCTTCCAGAGCTGTTCCTGACGCTCGGGCTCGGCCTTCATGATCTCGAGAGCCTTGAGCGCGGCGGCAGTAGAGGCTGGGGTGATGGAGGCGGTGAAGATGTATGAGCGCGAGTGGTGGCGCAGGAAGTTGGTCACCTCCTTGTTGGTGGCGATGAAGCCGCCGAGCGAGGCGAACGACTTGGTTAATGTGCCAATAATTAGGGCTACGTCGTCGGCCACGCCGTAGGGGGGGAACACGCCGCGGCCGCCGGGGCCGAAGACGCCGATGCCGTGGGCCTCGTCCATCATCACAGATGCGTTGTACTGCTTGGCCAGGCGCACGATGTTCTTGACGTCGGCCACGTCGCCCTCCATGGAGAAGACTGCGTCGCTGACGATGAGCTTCACCTTGTCGGGGTCGCACTTCTTGAGCTGTTTCTCCAGCGAGTCCATGTCGTTGTGCCTGTACTTGAGCTTCTGGCTGAAGGAGAGGCGGTGGCCCTCGATGATAGAGGCGTGGTCCTGATCGTCCCAGAGGATGTAGTCCTCGCGGCCGGTGAGGGCCGAGACTACGCCGAGGTTCACCTCGAATCCGGTCGAGTAGATCATCACGTCTTCCTTGCCCATATATTCTGCAAGAGCGTGCTCGAGCTCTTTGTGGAGGTCGAGTGTGCCGTTGAGGAATGGAGAGCCTGCACAGCCTGTGCCATACTTGCGGGTGGCTTCTATGGCCGCCTCCTTGATGCGGGGGTCGTTGACGAGGCCGGTATAGCAGTTGGAGCCGAACATCAGGACCTTCTTGCCGTTGATGATCACCTCGGGATCCTGCTCGCTCGAAATGGCGCGGAAATAGGGATAGATGCCTGCGGCCTTGGCCTCCTGGGGTGCGGTGTATTTGCTGAGTTTCTCTTGAAGTAAATTCATTGGCTATGCTTGATTTTTCAGGTTTTTCCCTCCGGGGCAGGGGTCCATGACCCGTACCTGCGTGGTTTCCTGCTTTTTTTTCAAGTTGCAAAGTTAATTCATTTTTTACTTTTATAAACAATTAGAGCTGTATTTTTATTGTTAATTATATAAAACGGGGCTTTGAGGCCATTCTTGGAGCCTTCCAGACCATTGTTTTTTGGTTCCCGACGGCCGAAGGCGGGACAAAAATTCGTAATTTTGCATTTTGATTTGAATTGCAGACATGACACCAACGACTATGAACGGGAACAAGACCCCCGAAGAGACTCCCGCACAGGTCAAGCGCACCGTGCTGGACTATGACGACATCGTGGCCATGGCCCCATTCCTCAAGGGACGCCGCGGTCTCGTGGAACGCCTTATGAGGTGGCTCGACATTGACAAGGTCAACTGGATTCACGACAAGAACTTCGACACTCCCGGCCCGGCATTCTGCCGCGCGCTGCTCGAAGACCTCGACATCAAGCTCAGGATAGACGGCGAGGAGATTCTCGACAATCTCCCCGAGGGTGCGTTCATCACCGTCAGCAACCATCCTTTCGGCGCCCTGGACGGCATCACGCTGATAGACCTCGTGGGCTCGCGCAGGCCTGAGTTCAAGGTGATGGTCAATATGATACTCAACCATATCTCTGCCATGCGCGCAAACTTCATAGCCGTAGACCAGACAGCCAGCGACGATCCCGCCAAGAAGGCCGTCTCCATGCAGGGCATCAAGGAGGTGATACGCCAGGTGCGCTCGGGCAAGCCGGTAGGCTTCTTCCCGGCCGGAGCCGTGGGCAACTATACGCGCCGTCTCAGGTTTGAAGACCGCGGGTGGCGTCCCTCTGTCATCAGGCTGATAATGCAGCTTGGCGTCCCCGTC
Source organism: Duncaniella sp. (assembly GCA_029052375.1). Classification (GTDB taxonomy): domain Bacteria; phylum Bacteroidota; class Bacteroidia; order Bacteroidales; family Muribaculaceae; genus Duncaniella. The sequence goes on from JAIDJD010000342.1 coordinate 2,492, forward strand.
ATCCCCATCTACTTCCATGGTGTCAACTCGTGGAAGTTCCGCGCTCTCGGCCTCATCAGCGGACAGATCAGGACGCTGAGATTCCCGGCAGAGGTGTTCAGGCGCAAGGGCGACACCCTGCATATATCCGTGGGCGACATTATTTCGCCGGAAGAAATCAAGGCCCATTCAGGCTCGCACGAGGAGCTCGGCGCATGGCTCAGGTCCAGGACATACGCGCTGAAATCGCTCAAGTGATACAAGACTAAAATAGACATCCCTTATGGAAAACAGCCTTGCCAATATTCAGCTGGTGCCCGAGGTGGCGCAGGCGCGTCAGCGTTACGGTATCGTGGGCACCTCGCCTGAGCTGCTCGAGGCGGTGGGGCGCGCCGTGCGTGTGGCTCCCATCGACCTCTCGGTGCTCGTCACCGGAGAGAGCGGCTCCGGAAAGGAGTTCTTCCCGAAGATTATCCACGGCTTCTCGGCCCGCAAGCACGCCAAGTATATAGCCGTCAACTGCGGCGCTATACCCGAGGGCACCATAGACTCTGAGCTCTTCGGCCATGAGAAGGGCGCCTTCACCGGCGCTGTGGCCTCGCGCAAGGGTTATTTCGAGGAGGCTGACGGCGGCACGATATTTCTCGACGAGGTGGCCGAGCTGCCGCTCACTACCCAGGCGCGCCTGCTGAGGGTGCTGGAGAGCGGCGAGTTTATCAAGGTGGGGTCTTCCACAGTACAGAAGTCTGACGTGCGCATCGTCGCGGCCACCAATGTAGACATGGCCAGGGCTGTGGCCGAAGGCAAGTTCAGGGAAGACCTCTACTACCGTCTCTCCACGGTGTCTATCCATGTGCCGCCGCTGCGCGAGCGCGGCAACGACATCCTGCTCCTGGCGCGCAAGTTTGCCTCGGACTTTGCCGAGCGCTACTCCATGCCTCAGGTCAGCTTTGACCAGTCGGCGCGCGCCATGCTCCTGGCCTATCGTTGGCCGGGCAATGTGCGTCAGCTTAAAAATGTTGTTGAACAGGCGGCTCTCTTCGAGGCAGGCGAGACTCTCGACGCCTCGGCCATGCGTCGCTATCTGCCTGTCACAGACATGGGGCTGGCCCTCTCGGGGACGCCCGCTCAGTCTTCGGGCCACTCCTATGAGGCCGAGCGCGAGATGCTGCTCGGCATGATGGTGACGCTGCAGCAGCAGATAGAGCATCTCAAGGAGGCCGTGGAGGGGCGCAAGGA
>JAIDJD010000342.1:3719-4971 GCA_029052375.1 Duncaniella sp.
CATCCCGATATAGTGGATGCCACGCCTGTGGCGGGGATGTCGCTGCCGGTCAAGTACAATCCTTTCTGCTCTCCGTATCCCGGTCCTCGGCCTGGAGGTCATGGCGTGGTGGATGTGGATGTGTCTCCGGCGGCGCCTGCCACTCTCGAGGACACCGAGAGGGAGACTATCATGAGGGCGCTCGAGCGCAACGGCGGACGGCGCAAGCAGACAGCCGCCGAGCTCAACATCTCGGAGCGCACTCTCTACAGGAAAATCAAGGAGTACGGCCTGGAGTGACGCTCCGGGCCTGCCTGCTGGCTTATCTCCGGGCCGGGCGCAGGATGCGCGCTCCGGAGAGGCCGCGGTTCTTGGCCATGTACTCTGAGAGCGGACGGGGGTCGAGCACCACCCGTCCCTCGCGCGAGGACGCGTGGAGCAGGTGCGGGCCGTCTTTCTGCATGATGATGATGCCCATATGGCTCACGTCGAGCCCGTTGGTCTTGGTGGTGAAGAGGATGATGTCTCCTGTGGAGAGGTTGTCGCGGCCCCACTTGCCCTGGAGTGCGCTCGAGCGTATGTAGGGATAGCGGTGAGAGCGGTAGCCTATCTCGAAATTCTTCACCTTCTCGTACTGGACAGAGTCGGCCAGCGCGGGATATGCGTCGCGGTGGGCGGTCATGTAGTCGAGTGTCTTCACCTGATAGGCGGCTCCGGGCAGGCGGTCTGTGATTTCGCGAAGGTTGCCGCGGTGGATGTTGTCCACTATCCAGTCCGATGCATAGTGTAGGCGAGAGCTGTAGCCGTCTATCTTGCCCTGGCGGTAGCGCAGCTGTTCGAGGGTGAAGAGGTAGTCTTGCCAGGCCGTGCGGTTGTCCTCGGCGGTGAGGACTATGGCGACGACGGTCTCGACAAATGTTGTGCAGTCGAGCGAGTCAAGGTTGACGGTGAGCATCTCCGGGCTTCCTTCGAGCGTCCCGCTCTTGTACGGTGTGCCGGTGAATGTCTCGGCTATCCCTGCCACCGCCGGGCCTGTCGCCGGCTGGGGCTGGTCTCTCAGCATCTTTGCCGCGTCTGTCAGCAGTCTGTTGATGCGTATGGTGTCGGCGGCTTGGTTGTTCCATCTTACTTCGCCGGGCATCACGGCGCCGGCGCCGAGGGGCAGGAGCAGGGAGAGGAGGGGGAGGAGGATTATTGAGAGGGGGTGACGTTTCATCGGCCGGTGTGTAGGTTTGATTTTGAAAATTTTTCGAAAATTACGCAATAAAACTTA
>JAIDJD010000343.1 GCA_029052375.1 Duncaniella sp.
ACGAGCGACCTCTCGCCCACGAGCACATTCCATAGATTGTGCAGTTCGTCCAGTCGGTATTTTCGCATCAGACGGCCTATGGGCAGGATGCGCGCGTCGTCGTCTGACGATAGCCTCGGGGTGTTGTCGGCCTCGGCGTCAAGGCGCATAGACCTCAGCTTGTGTATCCTGAACGGCTTGCGCCTGTATCCGATGCGCTCCTGCGAGTAGAAGACTGGGCCGGGAGACTGGCGGCGTATGACGAGGGCCAGCACGCCGATTAGAGGGGCCGCGAGCAGAAGGCCGCAGGCCGCGGCCGCCACATCGATGGCCCGCTTTGTGGCCACGAATGCGTCCGGGAGCCGCGGGCGCGTGATGTCGAGCAGGGGCTCTCCTATGACGTGGTCGTACTTCATCACGGCGCCGAAAGAGAATATGCTGTCGTCAGGGGCGACGAGTATGGGCAGGTTGGGCAGGTAGAGGTCGTACATCAGCCTCTGTATCCCTTCGGTGTCGAGGCTCCCGGCCATCACAAGGACGCCGTCGAGCTTGCCGGAGATGACAGAGCCCGATATCGCCTCGATGTCTGCGCGGCCCCCTGCGGTTACGGCCGTGTCTGCCACCGTAAGCCCGTAGGCCCCGGCGAGCTCGCGCGCATGGCCGAGCTCGCCGGGGTCGGGGAGTATGGCCATGAAGCGCTTGGGCCGTTTGTCGCGGGCTATGCGCTTCTTGATGATGGTGGTGATTATCAGTCGGTTGGTCCACGTCAATGCAAACAGACACAGGGCGAAGAGCACCATCAGCTCGTATTGCTGGCTGCGCATGGGCAGATAGTCGTTGAGCAGCGCCACGAGCATATACGAGAGGGTGCCTATGGCCACGCCCATCAGCGTGCGCAGCAGTTCCTGTACCCTCGACTTGTTGGTGACATTGACATAGTAGCCCGTGAGGTAGTAGACAAGCAGCATGAAAGGCGGCAGGAAGGCCAGTGTCAGCTCTACGCCGTAGGCCTTGAGATAGGCGAGCCATGAGCCGTATGTCTCGTGGATGTCGGCCACGATTTCGTAGCGCAGGCGGCTGAACAGCAGTATGCCCGACAAGGTTGTCAGGTAGTCGCTGATGCAGTAGGCCAGTCTGTAGCGGATGACTTCTTTCAAGGCTTCGTGATATTGGTTTTGGCTTGGGTTCAGGGGCGCAGGACGGTGACAGAGCCGTCTGTCCCGGCTTTGACCACACGCGAGGGCGCCGCCTTGGCGGTGTCGTCCCTGCGGTATGAGGCTGTGTAGTCTGCCGCCTCCCTTATCTCGGCCGATATTTCGCAGTAGCATGACGGCGCAGGCTCTCCCGAGATGTTGGCCGAGGTGGAGACCACGGGCCCTCCGAGAGCCTCGCAGAGAGCGGCCGAGTAGGCCTCCCGCGTCAGTCTCATGCCGATGCTTCCGTCCTCGCCGAGCAGGTTGCCGGCCACGCCTGTGCCTCCGGGATAGACCACCGTCGTGGGGCGCGAGGCGTCGCGCAGGTATCCGGCTATCCCCTCGGGTATCTCTCCTGCGTGGGCGCGGAGCATCTCTTCGGACGAGACCAGCGATATCAGAGCCTTCGAGTCGGCGCGGCGCTTGATTTCGAAGATGCGGGCCACCGCTCCAGGGTTGCGCGCGTCGCACCCGAGCCCCCAGACAGTGTCTGTGGGATAGAGTATGACGCCGCCGGATTTCATGACGGCGGCGGCACGGGAGATATCTTCAGAGAGGTTCATGCAGGGCAGTATTACGGAATGTAAATGCAAAAGTAATCAAAATATCCGTAATCCTCCCAAAAACCGTCGCGGAATTTCACAGCCCGCAACAGCCCGCAACCCTCCCTACTCTCAACTGGCAAGTGCAAAATTAGCGATTTGACGGAAGAAAACATTTTTAGGAGAGTCAAAATTTAGTTTT
>JAIDJD010000344.1 GCA_029052375.1 Duncaniella sp.
CCCCCCCCGGAGGCGCCGCCAGGCATCAATTAATGATACAATTGCGTAAGATATCGTTTCAGCATACCGATATACGCCCCAGACTTCTTTGAGCTGTGGTATATTGGTATTATATTTGTACCCGCAACGATAACCTTAGACAGATACTAAAATGAAACAGATCATCAGCCTGGCGGCGCTAATGGCTGCCGCGAGCCTGAATGCGGCCCCGCTCATGGTGTGCGATTTCGAATCTTTCGAGATAGGCACCCAATGGACACTCTGGACACAGGGAGGCGGACAGCCGGCCTCGACAGCCACAGTAGTGGCCGACCCCGCAAACCCATCCAACAAGGTGCTCCACATCCGGCTCAAGGATTGGGGATGCCATCCCGAGTTTGCCCTCACCACCGACCTCCGCGGCAAGGACCTCACCGACCGCTACACAATGGTGAAGTATGACATATACCGCGCCGCGGACGACAACGACGACTGGAAGCAGTTTGCCTTCTTTCTAGGCGGCCAGGAGCTCTACCGCGACGAGGGCTATCCAAACCAGGGCAACCGCACCGAGTGGATAACCAAGACATACAACATCGGCCCGGCCGACGCAGACAACACCTCGGGCGTCATCAGGCTCGGAATCCATCACAACAATACAGACTACTACATAGACAACGTCTGCCTGGCAGGCCCGCTCGACGACTTCATCACCACAGAGGAGGGCGGCGTGCTCGACTACTGCACCGACAACACCTCGAACTCATACAAGAATATCTCTGACAACATCCTGATTCCCGCGGGCCACACCACCAACGTCAGGACATCGCGCTACTCCCAGTGGACAGGGCGCGTCCACGGCGAGGGCACCCTCAACATCTGGTCGGGCGGCGAGCGCAGCTACATAGGCACACAGGCCAGCAAGGGCGCCACAGCCCCCGACTGGAGCGGCATGACAGGGCAGGTCCATGTCTACCCCTACAGGGAGGTTGCGGCCAACTGCGGATTCTACGGCCTCCTGCTCGGCAGCGGCACATTCCAGCCCGAGAACATCGAAGGCTCCAACTCCAACAGAGTATTCGCCAACGCTTCCGTTACACTCCACGAGGGCGCCACAATCGCCGTCGAGTCCGGCACACGCGGCATACGCTTCGGAGCGCTTGACACCGAGACTGGCTCTGTGCTCGACGGATATTACAAGAACGGCTCGGCCAACTCCTATTATATAATAGGAGGCAAGGGCACAGACTCCAATCTCGCCGGCAGGATAGTCAGCTCAAAGAGCGGCAACAAGACCGGCATAGTCAAGGAGGGCGAGGGCACCCTCTCCATCTCTGGCAACGAGAACAACCTCGGGGCAGGCCTCCGCGTCATGGCCGGCACCGTCTGCATTGCCAACGACGCCGCCAAGGCCAAGGCTGACAAGCTCGGCGGAGCCACAGGAGCCGAGGGCACGGTCACAGTCTTCAAGGGCGCCGTCCTGGCCGGTACCGGGAGCGTGGCCGCGAGGACAGACGTCTACGGCACCGTAAGGCCCGGCTCTGCGAGACCCGGCACACTCACCTTTGCCGACTACACATCAGAGGCTCCGGCAGGCGGCATCGTCATGCACCCCGAAGGCAACATTGTGCTGACCGTCAACAACGCCTCGGAATACAGCCGCGCCGACATCGACGGCACACTCTCGTACAGCTCAAGGACACAAGACTTCGAAGACTCCGGGCTGACACCCCGCCTGACCATCGCTCTCGCCGAGG
>JAIDJD010000345.1 GCA_029052375.1 Duncaniella sp.
CAATGTTCTCTTTGGTTCAAGTGAACCGAATTTATTTAATTTTTAACCACGTCCATTTTTAGTGGACAGTAGTGACAGCCAAAATATAAGACATTCGAATGCCTTGGAGCCAGATGAAGTGGCACGTGAATTGCAGTCGGTCGTATACGACAATCATGATATCCATACAGACAGTGCCCTTGAGGCCGGATATACTAAGCATGGCAACGCAGTTTGACGTCGCCTGATATGTTCGGCAACACTCAAATGCTGTCCATCTGTATTGCTTGACAGCCTAGCTGTATGAAACAGGAGAGGCGACCTCGTCATGAAGTCGCCTCTCATGTATTTGTCAGTGGTTCATACCTTCCTATGGCCGGCACAGCGTGACGAGTCCTATTAAACAACCATCTCCGCCAGGTTGGCAGACTTGATTATCGCCTGCCAGGAGTATGAATTCATGCTGAATGTAAGCTTGATAGGCGGATCGAGTCGTTGGCCTATCTTGTTTAGCGAGTCGGCGACTTCGTTCCTTGCGCTTGTGTACGAGAGCATCCACTTGCGCTGTATAAGGGGGAACAGGTACTGCCGGCTGTCGTTGCGGTATTTCTCTATGATGGCCATTGCCTTGTCGCCAAGAACAACTGTCCGTTCCTTGCCTTTCTGCCGGCGCCTGTATGTCAGAGTCCTTCCTTCGATGTTTCCGGCTTTCAAATTTGCCACATCGTTGAGCTCCATGCCCTGTGCGTAGAATCCGAACATGAAAAGATCGCGAGCCAATTCGAGCGATTTGTCAGAGGTTAGATCCATGCGCTCGATGTTGCGGATTGTGTTGATGCCGAGCGCGCCTCCCACGGGCTTGCCGGCATTTCGTGATACCCCAGTCCTCACCGTTGCAGGCCATTCAAAGCCGTTGGACAGCAAGCCCTCGGACTCGGCCCTTCTGAGTACCGTGCGCAGTGTGCGCATATAGAACGATACTGTGTCTGGTGAAACCCTGTCGCTGAGATACAGCGCGTATCCGGTTATGAATGCGACATCGACGTCTTTAAGCATCAGTCTGTTGCCTCCGGGATATCCGTCCAGACTACGCCTGGTGCTCCGCAATGACTTGGCAAACGGTTTCCCCTCGTCTGTATACTCCTGCGTCAGGCGCGAGAAATATCCCGAGAGCGATGACGTGGGCGCCTCTCGGGCATCTTCCACACGCTTGTGCCGTTCGAACCTGTCGGAGAACAGCTTTGCAATCCTGGCTATGTCATCGCGGACATGATATTTCCCAGTGATATCCCTGATTTGGGTGGCGTACGGATTTTCGTGGAGTATTGCCCTCATTGCCACATCATATACCTGATTGATGTCGGGATTGGCGCCGTCTTTGGTGAGCGACTCGATGACGCAATAAATCGTCATGAGGTCGAAGGCTATCCTCTCCTTTTCCCTTGACAGGACGGACTCGTCCGTGTACTGTATCGGGCCCGTGATATTCCGCTCCGCCCCGTCCCTGCGAATTATGTAGTACACAGACCCTGGCGCGCCGGCAGTGCGGGATTTGCGGAATCTTGCAGATAGAGAGAACATTGGTCAGCGTTAGGTTCTTACGGGTATTATTCCTGGATGGATTTTTGCCTTAATGTCCGCCATTCCTGATATAATAGTCCCGGAAGAGTGCGGACTATGTGGAAACAGCGCTTGAATTGTTTTTTCGGTTCCTGAGTAAGACGATGAGCGAATTCGAGATGGTGTCTGACCATCCACTGAGGAGCTCGGTTGGAGTCGACACCACTGAAAAATTTGAAGGCAGCTCCGACAGCAATCATCACGCCGTGACCAAGGTGTGGCTTAAGCATAGACATAAAG
>JAIDJD010000346.1 GCA_029052375.1 Duncaniella sp.
ATTTTTATCGCCTGAGAATCGATTATTTTGGAATAATCCTCAAAAATCAGTCGCCTGAAAAATATCCAAACCTCAACTCAAAAAAGAGAGGCTGCGCCGTAAAACTTAATTACGACACAGCCTCTTGGTGTTTTATAGTCCTAAATGGCGTAGTCTGTTTGGCTAAAATTCATTACTGTGCATCTCTTTCTAAGACGATTCCATTACGAACCCTACGCCTCTCCAGGTATTCTCCCTATGTGATAAACCTCCAATCGGCACAATGTGAGTGCTGATTGGTAGTTATTGCTCATAGATAGCCTTATATTTCAGAAATATTAGACACCTTTGCATATGGAATCTACGCAAGAAAACAATTTATCAATACAAAATACACCGAACAAGGAACCGGTCACATATTGTGACCAGTTGGCAATGCCGGATGTTGCGCGACACAATGCCCAGTATCCGGGCGTGACCTTACACGCTTACAATAAGGCTCACGACCGTTTTCTTATAATTGATGAGGAAGTCTATCACATCGGCCATTCGCTTAAAGACCTAGGCAAGAAACTGTTTGCGTTTTCCAAGATGGATGTCTTGACCGGAACAGAGCTTATCTCACAGCTATGATGAACGAGAGGATATGCGCCTCTCTAATGTTAGGAAATGTTTTAAACTTATCAAAGTAGGATTTTTTGAAATAAAGTATGATTCAGCGCCAAGGGGCGAAAAGAAAACAATGGTTCATCTGTTCGCCATAAAATATGCAGATGATCTGAATTCAATGGAAGAATCATTGGACGACCTTCTTAAGCAGGCCGGGATGCCAGTATCCTATGTAACAGAACTAAACAATGGTAGGCGCTTGGGCAAATACGTTGAATGCAAATAAAGCCCACCTGAGGATACTTAAAATCTATTAAATAAAACAGAGAGCAGGCCTTGAAAGACCTGCTCTCTGTTTTATTTAATAGATTGCCCACACCCTACTCAATCCGTAGGAAGTTTTGACTTTTTGGTTGGAACGTTTCATTTCTGCCGGCATTGACGCTGAGACTCACGGCTTTTTCTGAAGAGGATACTATTCATGACTGCGCTATTCATGACTGCGTCTTTCCGCAAAGTTAAAAATCAGTCCGATCTCGCCTAATGCCGTCGGTCTTTTTATTATCTTTGCGCAAATCTTAACCTGTTGCCGTATGAAGACTTTTTATATCATCTCATTGTTCTCTCTTATCCTTTCGGGGCCTGCGGGCCTGCGGGCTGAGACGCCTGTGCTCAGGTATGTGATGGATATCCATGCCGAGTGTGGCGAGCCGCTGGCTGTGGGCGATGTCCCGGGCGGCAAGAGGGTGGTGATTCCCATCACCGGCGGCAGGGTCGAGGGGGATATTTCAGGGGAGATTCTGCCCGGCGGGGCTGACTATCAGATGACCGATACCCTCAACGGAAGGACTGAGTTCAGGGCCGTCTATACCGTGCGCACCTCTGATTCTCTGCTCGTCAATGTCTGCAATACGGGTGTGGCCACGTGGGGCGGCAAGGCCGACTATTTCACCACTACTCCACAATTCGAGGCTCCGGAAGCCTCGGGGATAGGCTGGCTAAACGACCGCATTTTTGTCTGCAGGCCCACGGGCTTCGGCGACGGCGTGGTCCACCTGCGCGTATGGGTGGTGGAATAAGGCGCGTGTCACGGCTTCTTGAGCAGGTGGCAGTGGAGGAGGCGTCCGTCGCTGTCGCGCAGGTGGAGGCCGTTGCCCTCGCAGTAGCGCCAATGGCTGCAGGCGGCACACGGGCCTGTCTTCATCCAGGCACGGTCGCGGTAAGGGACAAAGCGGTTTTGCCACACGTCCCAGAAGTCGTCCCGGTAGATGTTGCCCTGGCGGTAGTCGGCACGGATGCTGGGACAGGCGCCTATGCCGCCGTCGAGGAGTATGGAGGCAACGCTCACTCCGGCTCGGCACTCGAAGAACGTGTCTCTCACCTCTCCCTCGTATCCGGCCATGAATCCCTCGCAACAGAACGAGGCCTTGATGCGGCCCTCCCTGCGCGTGTCGGCTATGAAGCGCATCAGTGTGTCGAGCTCGGCGACGGTAAGCTCAAACTCGGGATACTCGGCGGCGCGTCCCGACAGAAAGATAGTGAAGAGACGCCACGCCTTGACGCCGGCGTCTATCAGCAGTTCTTTCAGCTCGGCGAGGCGGCCGAGCGAGCGGCGGTTGACACACGAGACGACGTCGAAGTTGAGGTCAGTGGCGGCGGCCACATTGCGCATGGCCTCTACGGCACGGCTGAAAGACTGCGGATGGTTTCTCATCCAGTTGTGTTCCTCCTCAAGCCCGTCGAGGCTTATGGTGATGTTGTGCAGTCCGGCCCGGCGCAGGCTCGCGAGCCTCGCGGGAGTCAGCATCAGTCCGTTGGTGACGATGCCCCAGGGGTATCCGCGGTCGTACAGCTGACGGCCCACCAGCTCGAGGTCTGCCCTCACCAGAGGCTCGCCTCCGGTGATGATGATATTTACGAGGTGTGGGTCGACGTGCGGTGTGAGCGTGTCTATCACCCTTATGAAGTCTTCGGCGGGCATATCCGGGAGCAGAGACGAGCTCTTGCAGTCGCTGCCGCAGTGGCGGCACGAGAGGTTGCACCGCCACGTACACTCCCAGAACAGCTGGTGCAGGGTGTGCTCTCTGCGCCTGTCGTGCTTGAGTCTGCGGTTGAGCTCAAGGGCTATCCTCTGTCTCAGCGATATAGACTTCATTCGGCGCTCTGCTTCTTCTTGAGCTTGAAGTCTACAGTGGCCTTGGCGTGGCCTAAATTCCAAGGGTCGTCTTTTCCGTTATCGATATGCCGGACATCCACAATGACAGAGTCTGCCTCGAGTGCGGGATTGTCCGGCAGGCAGACCACCTTAAGCTCCTTTCTGGCATAGTCACTGCCGGCTGTCATATACCGTCCGTCTGTCCCTGTCTGCACCTCATCTAAGTAGAATATGCCCGAGGGTCGGTCTGATTCTGTCACCCTTATCCTGGCTCCCTTGACAGGCGCGCCCTCTTCGGTTGTCACCTGGCCTTTGATTTCAAAAGACCCTGTCGGGGTTCCATACATACAAGGCTCATCGGCAGAACAGCCAAAGCCGAGCCAGGCTATGGCCACTGCGCAAACCTGCGAGAGAAATGCGGACAGACGTGTGGTTAATCGTTGCATAATGTGTTTGGTGTTATCAGTGGTTTTGTAGGTTTTATTCACCGCCTTGTTTCCTCTTGAGCTTGAAGTCTACCGTGGCCTTGGTGTGACCGACATACCAGAAGTCATTCTTGTCTCTTGCATACTTGACATCCACGACAGCAGAATCAGCCTCAAGAGCGGGATTCCCAGGTATGCAGACCACCTTTAGCTTGTATTCGGCATAATCACGACCATCTGCCTGAAACTGTCCGCCTGTTCCGGTCACAGTCTTGGCAAAGCTGTGAAAGTCAGAGTTAAAACGTTCTGTTGTCACTCTTATCTCAGCATCCTCTACAGGAATTCCATCTTCGGTTGTCACTTGGCCTTTCACTTCAAAAGATCCATTCGGCGACCCGTACATACAGAATATTACATCCGGCTCGTCACTTCCATTGGAACAGCCAAAGCCGAGCCAGGCAATGATGACGGCACAGAGCTTTGAGATAAGAGCGGACAGGCGAGGTTTTAGGTTAAGCATATCGTGATGATTTTTGAGTTGCTACAAAGTTAAATAGAAATACTGTTAAATGAAAAATATTTTTAAACAATAAGTCCTCAAATTTTCCACAATGCGTCAGAAGTGACGCTGATATGTTATGTTCTTAAGATAAGATTGCTTCATGAATACTGCATGAGGATGTGAAAAAATGTTTTTCGGAGGTTACCATCAGGTGCAACAAGGCTGTCACCACGTGAAGCGGAAGCCGACGGGGAGTGAGAAGTTCCAGGGGTTGTCGGTCCAAATGTTGGGCACACTGTAGTCGCTCCTGAAGTTGTAGTTGAGCGTAGGCTCAAGGAAGATTTCTGTCTTGCCCGAGCACCTCAGCGACACGCCGCACCCCGCAGAGAGAGACCACTGGAGAGGCGAGCTGAACGCCCCGTCCTTGAGGTCGAGACAACCGCCGTTACGGCCATCTCCCGTCACATCCGCGTAGGAAGAGAGGGGTATATCCATCCTCGCGCCCACCGAGCCGTAAATCCTGACACGATGCGTCGACAGCAGGCTGAGGTTGAGCTTGACAGGAATGCCAAGATAGTGCCAATAACAATCGCCGGACGAGCGATTGGTCTCTAAAAATGTGTGGAGATATGTGTATGTCAGCCCCGTCTCTATGCTGAGCCTGGATGTGAGCGACTTGCTTACTGATACAGACACCGACACAGGCAAATCGCTTTTGTGCGGCACATCCTTGCAGTCTCGCTGATAAAGTCCGTTCGCTCTCCTGCGCGTTTCCTTGTCATCAATGTCAGTTCCATCCGACCCGGGGCCTCCCGAAGCGAAATCATCATTTCCTCCTTCCCCTCTCAGATTTCCCCATCCGACATCCACGGCCGCACCGACAGACCAACCGGCGGGCGCGGAAGATTTTCTGACCTCAGCATAGAGCGGTTCATCCACAGGCTCGGCTATCGTGGCGGGGATGCTGTCGACAGCCTCGGCCATATCTGCATCCTGGTCGGGGAGAGCGGGAAGAACGGCAACGACGGTGTCTGCGGGGACGGCCTGCACGGCAGGGGCGGGCGCAACGCAGACCGACGCATAGGCCTGCGGCGCAACCGAGGGCTCAGGCGCCTCTGCCACATCCTCTGCGACGTCTGTCGCCGCTCCGTTGGGTATCACGGCTTCCCCTTGTCGGGCAGAAGCAATCTCTTCGTCGGCTGCAACCCCGCCTTCCCCATGTCCGAAGTACAGAAACGCCCCCACCGCGGCAATCAGCAACAAGCCGAGTGTCCCGGCCTGGCGGCGATATTCCGTGACGAGGCGGCGCATCATCAGCCTGGCGTGGAAGAGCTGGGATGAGGATGAGTTGGGAGCTATGCCGAGGATGCGGGCTATCTCTTTGTGAGACTTGTTTTCGAGCACAGCCAGGCGGAACACCTTCTGATATCCCGCGGGGAGCTTCTGCATCAGCATCTCGAGCACCTCGAGGTCTATGATGTCGGCTATGTCCGGCGCCTCCTCCACATCGGGCAGACCGCCAAGGTCCTCGGCCACGTCTCTTGACTGAAGGAACTGCAGGGAGAGATTTCTCATTATCGAGGCGAGCCAGTAATCTACGCGGTCGCAATCCCTGAGCGACGAGAGGCGTGTGAAGGCAACTATGAACCCGTCATGCAGGATGTCCTCGGCGTCTTTATCGCCCGGGACATAGCGGTGTATCACGCCGAGCATCTTCGGCGCGAAACGTATATAGAACTGGTTGAGGGCCTCCCTGTCGCCGCGGAGACATCCCTCCACCAGACCCCGGTAGCCGGGCTGAAGATTGCGGTTCACACTACAAAGATAGTCAAACGGGCCGGATACTGCACGGAGGAGCAAAAAAAATCAGCCGCTCCGCCGGCCCAAGAGCCGTCCGGACATGGAGCCAGGCGCCCTGCTCAGCCATATCTGTCTTTTTTTGTCCGAGATGGCATTTTGTCGGCCAGTTTCGGAGCTATTCAACTTTTTTGAGTATCTTTGCAGATTGAAATCCACCTGACACCCAACGCTGATGCAGACATCACAGACACCGGACCGCGCCGATACCCTCGTCATCATCCCAACCTACAACGAGAAGGAGAACATCGAGGCTATCATCAAGGCTGTGCTCGAGCTTGAGACACGGTTTGACATACTTGTCATCGACGACAATTCGCCCGACGGCACCGCCGCCATCGTCAAGGGTCTCCCGGCCTTCGCCGAGGGGCGCGTCCACCTGCTGGAACGCAAGGGGAAGCTCGGCCTCGGCACTGCATACATCGCCGGCTTCAAGTGGGCCCTCGAGCGCGACTACGAGTGTGTCTGCGAGATGGACGCCGACTTTTCCCACAATCCCGCCGACCTCATCCGCCTTCGCGAGGCCTGCCTCGGCGAGAGTCAGGCCGACGTGGCCATCGGCTCGCGCTACGTCACGGGCGTCAACGTGGTCAACTGGCCCATGGGCCGTGTCCTGATGTCGTTCTACGCCTCGCGCTATGTCCGCATCGTCACCGGTATGCCCGTGGCCGACGCCACAGCCGGATTTGTCTGCTATCGCCGCCACGTGCTCAAGGCCCTGCCCCTGGACTCCATCCGCTTCAAGGGATATGCCTTCCAGATAGAGATGAAGTTTCTGGCCCACAAATACGGCTTCAAGATAACGGAGGTGCCCATCATATTTGTCAACCGCGCCCTGGGCACGTCCAAGATGAGCTCGGGCATCTTCAGCGAAGGTCTCTTCGGCGTCATGCGCCTGAAGTGGAGCAGCATCTTCACCCGCTATCCAGACTATTCCAGGAACAAGCAATGAGAAAACGCGTCTACCACAACTGCGTCATCGTCAACGAGGGCGCCGAGAAGCCCGGCTATCTCGTGGCCGGAGGAGACTACATACTCGACGTAGACACCGCCGATGGGTACGGCGCGAGACTCTCGGCCCTTCTGGCCGAGCCCGGGACCGAGGCCGTTGACTGCGGCGGGGGCCTGCTGATGCCGGGCGTCATAGACACCCACGTCCATTTCCGCGAGCCGGGCCTCACCGACAAGGCAGACATAGCCTCGGAGAGCCGCGCGGCCATAGCCGGAGGCGTCACGTCGTATTTCGAGATGCCCAACACCAGCCCCGCCACCACCACCGTGGAGCTGTGGGCCGACAAGATGGCCCGTGCCGCCGAGGCGTCGGAGGCCAACTATGCCTTCTTTATCGGAGCCACCGCCGACAACCTCGGCGAGCTGCTCCGCGCCGACTATACCCGCGTGCCGGGCATCAAGCTCTTCCTCGGCTCATCGACGGGCGGTATGCTCGTGACAGGCGACGACGTGCTGGCCCCGCTGTTCGAGAACGCCCCCGCCCCCATAGCCATACACGCCGAGGACGAGGCCATAGTCTCAGCGGCGCGCGCCCGCCTCTCCGAAGAATATCCCGAGGGGATACCCCTCGGGCTCCACCCCGAGGTACGCCCGCGCGAGGCCTGCATCGCGGCCACTCGCCATGCCATAGCCCTGGCCGAGCGGTACGGGACAGCGATACACATCTGCCACATATCCACAGCCGAAGAGCTGGACATAATAGCCGGCGCCAAGGCCCGCGGCGTGCGCGTCACGGCCGAGACCTGCCCGCAATACCTGATGTTCGACCGCACAGACCTCCAGACGCTCGGCGCGAGGGTCAAGTGCAACCCCGCCGTCAAGGAGGCCTCGGACCGCATAGCCCTCATACGCGCCCTGCGCCCGGGAGGGGCCATAGACACCATAGCCACAGACCATGCGCCACACCTGCCCGCCCACAAGGAGGGCAACGCCCTGACGGCGGCCTCGGGGATGCCGATGGTCCAGTTCTCGCTGGCGGCCATGCTCGACCTCATCGGCTCAGACCCCGAGGCCGAGGAGTCGCTGACGCCGGCGCGCGTGGCAGAGCTGATGTGCCATGCCCCGGCCCGCATCTTCGGCGTCTCGCGCAGGGGATTCCTGCGCAGGGGATTCTTCGCCGACCTCGTGCTGGCGCGGCCCCTCGGCCTGCCGGGCCGCAAGGTGACGGACGCCGACGTCGTCAGCAAGTGCGGATGGACGCCGCTGGACGGACGGCCGCTGACGTGGCAGGTGGAGACCCTCTCGCACACGGCCATGCCCCTTACATTCGAAAAACATCCTTAACACCTATCCATATCAGACACAAGAAATCATGACTGAAAGAACAGAAGTCAAGACCCTCGACAAGGTGGTCGTCCGGTTTTCCGGCGACTCCGGCGACGGAATGCAGCTCGCCGGCAACATCTTCACCAATGTCTCGGCCGGACTTGGTAACAAAGTCTCCACTTTTCCAGACTATCCCGCCGAGGTGCGCGCTCCCCAGGGCTCGCTGAGCGGAGTCTCGGGCTTCCAGGTGAGCGTCGGCAACGACGTCCACACCCCCGGCGACGTCTGCGATGTGCTCGTGGCCATGAACCCCGCGGCCCTCAAGCAGAACGTCAGGTTTCTGCGTCCCGGCGGCGTGGCCATCGTAGACATCGACTCGTTCAAGGAGGCCGACCTGCGCAAGGCCCTCTTCGCCACCGACGATCCCTTCAAGGAGCTCGATATGGACGCCCAGGTTGTAGAGGTGCCCGTCACCACCCTCACCAAGGCCGCCCTGGCCGACTCGGGCATGGACAACAAGAGCATCCTCAAGTGCCGCAACATCTTTGCCCTCGGCCTCGTGTGCTGGCTCTTCGACCGTCCCCTCGAGGCCGCGGTCAATATGCTCCGCGGCAAGTTCGGCAAGAAGCCCGCAGTCTTCGAGGCCAACGTCAAGGTGATCAACGCCGGATATGACTATGGCCACAACATCCACGCCTCCGTCTCGACCTACCGCATAGAGAGCGGCGACGCCGTCCCCGGCGTCTACACCGACATCAACGGCAACACCGCCACCGCCTGGGGCCTCATAGCCGCCTCAGAGCGCTCGGGACGCCCCCTCTTCCTCGGCAGTTATCCCATCACCCCCGCTACAGACATCCTCCACGAGCTGGCCAAGCGCAAGGACCTCGGCGTCAAGGCGCTCCAGATGGAGGACGAGATAGCCGGCGTCTGCTCGGCCATCGGCGCGTCCTTTGCCGGCAGCCTCGCCGTCACCTCGACCTCGGGCCCCGGCCTCGCGCTCAAGAGCGAGGGCATAGGCCTGGCCGTGATGGCCGAGCTCCCGCTCGTGGTCATCGACGTACAGCGCGGCGGCCCCTCGACAGGCCTCCCCACCAAGACCGAGCAGACAGACCTCATGCAGGCCCTCTACGGCCGCAACGGCGAGAGCCCTGTGGTAGTCCTCGCCCCCACCACCCACCGGCACAAGATGAAAAACGGCCCCGCGGGGTCGCC
>JAIDJD010000347.1 GCA_029052375.1 Duncaniella sp.
AATAAAGGATGAAAGACCAGACCAAGATAGTCTCCATAGGACAGATAAGCCTCCCCGACGACACTGAAAGAAAAGAACCTGACCTCGCAGACCTCCCCGTAGTGGCGCTCCGCGAGATGGTGCTCTTTCCCGGGATAACATTCCCCATCACCATGGGCCGCGAGGCCACAGTCCAGACCGTCAGCGAAGCCTTCGAGAAGAATATCCCGATAGGTGTCTTCTGCCAGACCAAGGCCTCGGAAGAACACCCGCGCTGGGACTCGCTGTACACCTGCGGCGTGGTGGCGGACGTGGTCAAGATATTCGATATGCCCGACGGCAGCCGCACCGCCCTGCTCTCGGCCCGCGGCAAGATACAGATCACGGGGCCCGGAGCCGGCGAGACCATCCCCGGCTCGCTGTCGGTCAAGGCCAAGGCCGCGCGCGACACAATGCCCCGCCCCACCGACAAGGAGTTTCTCGTCATGGCCGAGGAAATCAAGACCACCACGCTCGGCATACTGCATGAGGAACAGCAGCAGCCTGACGACCTCATCTTCAACATCGAGCACGTGCCCAACCCCGCCATACTGGTAAACCTCGTAGCCACCCACGCCGGATTTCCCGTCTCGCAGAAGATAGAGATGCTCAAGGCCTCGCGCGTCAAGGACCGGGCCATGAAACTGCTGTCGCTGCTGGCCCAGAACGCCCAGATAGCCGAAATAAAATCTGAGATAAAGCGCAAGACAAGGCGCAACATAGAGGAGCACCAGCGCATGATGGTGCTCCAGCAGGAGTTCGAGGCACTGCGCGAAGAGCTCTACGGAGACCAGGACGACTACTCCGAATTCAAGAAGAAGGCCGAGGCCGTCCCCTTCCCCGCGGATGTGCGCAAGACATTCGACAAAGAGCTCGAGAAGCTCCGCCGCATAGCCCCCAACGCACCCGACTATGCCGTGCAGTACAACTTCCTCCAGACGCTCATCGACCTCCCTTGGGGCAAGGAGGACAAGAACGAGACAGACTTTGCCAAGGCCGAGGCTATCCTCGACTCGGACCACTTCGGTCTCGAGAAGGTCAAGGACCGCATACTCGAGCAGCTCGCCGTGATGATGAACAATCCCGGCGGACGCTCGCCCATACTCTGCCTCGTGGGCGCCCCCGGCGTCGGCAAGACATCCCTGGGCCAGTCCGTGGCTCGCGCCATGGGCCGCGCCTACCAGCGCGTAGCGCTCGGCGGCCTCCACGACGAGGCCGAGATACGAGGCCACAGGCGCACATACATCGGAGCCATGCCCGGCCGCATCATGGATGCCGTCAGGCGAAGCGGCAAGAGCAACCCCGTGCTGCTTCTCGACGAGATAGACAAGACCGCCAGCGACTACAAGGGCGACCCCTCGTCGGCGCTCCTCGAGGTGCTCGACCCGGAGCAGAACGTACACTTCCACGACAACTATGTGGATGTAGACTTCGACCTCTCCAAGGTTCTCTTCATTGCCACAGCCAACACAACCTCTACCATACCCACTCCGCTACTGGACCGCATGGAGCTGATAGACATCTCAGGATATCTGCTCGAGGAGAAGGTCGAGATAGCCCGCCGCCACCTGATACCGAGAGTGGCAGGCCTGCTCGGCATAGAGCCCTCGTTCCTTAGCTTCGAGCATGAAGCACTGGTAAGGATGATCGAGGGCTACACGGCCGAAAGCGGCGTGAGGCAGCTCGAGAAACAGATAGCCAAGGTGGGCCGTCGCCGCATACTCGACCTCATGCGCGGCCGCAAGGTGGAGGGCGAAATCGCGGCCGGGATGCTCAAGGAGTATCTCGGCACGGAGACCCGGCGCCCCGAGCGCTACGAGGCCAGCCGCATCCCGGGCGTGGCCGTCGGCCTCGCATGGACCGCGGCCGGGGGCGAGATACTCTTCATAGAGAGCGTCTTCTCTCCCGGCAAGGACTCGAGGCTGACGCTGACAGGCAACCTCGGCAACGTAATGAAGGAGTCGGCCATGATAGCCCTCCAGGC
>JAIDJD010000348.1 GCA_029052375.1 Duncaniella sp.
GCAGTTCATGTCCATGCCTCCCGCAAGGGTCGAGGTAGGCCAGAGCATGGAGGCCGTCATGAAGAGCTTCGACTCGACCGGCGCGTGGAACCTCCCCGTCGTAGACGAGGCCGGCGTCTATCTCGGCTTTGTGTCAAAGTCAAAGATTTTCAACTCGTACCGCCGTGTGCTCCGCCACTATTCCGAGGACTGAGGTGCGAGGGGGAGATAGGTGAGCCTCACCACACTGCGCGTCGCCGGGGTCACTGCAAAGTGGCGCGAGGCCCTGAGACCGCATATCCACACCGGCACACCGTCTCTCAGCAACACCGGGAAGGCCCGGCGCCTCGCCTCGCCGAGACGGGCGTCAGAGTATATGTCGCTCGCAAGGCGCGTCCCCTTCATGCCATAGGGAGCCAGCCTGTCGCCCTGCATCCACGGACGCAGCACAAACTCGGGGTCTCCGTCGAGAATCGAGGCGTCGGCCCAGAGGATATGCCTCGGCTTGGCCGAACGCCTGAACTCGTCCGGAGCCACTGTCTCGAGCCTGAACGGATAGTCTGAGAGCGACACCACATCCCCGCCCTCATCTACGGGAGCCTCTCTTCTGTAGAGCCTGCCGTGGTCCAGGAGATAAGCGCCGAAACGGCGTCCCGTAAGGTCGCCGCGGAGCATCTCGCGGCACTCGGCCATGCCGAGACCGCGCGGATTGAGCAGCTCGAAGAGCGCACACTCGGGATTGGACTCGCCGCGGACCAGAGCCTCCACATCCACCGAGCCGTCTACGCGGCTTACATACAAGCCCTCCCAACGCTCCACGAGCCCGCGATAGGCCGTGTAATTGTCTCTCAGACACTCCAAAGACCGCTTGATACCCTCTACGCCTCCCGGGAAGAGACTATCTATGTGTGGCACGAGCCGGTTGCGTATGCGGTTGCGCGTATAGTCCGAGGATGCGTTGGTGCTGTCTGTCACATAGCCGACGCCGCAGTCGGCGAGAAAGCCGAGGATATCGGCGCGGCTCACGCAGAGGAGCGGGCGCACCACGTTGCCGTTGCGGGGCATCATCCCCTTGAGGCCGGCTATGCCGCTGCCGCGCATGAGATTGAGCATGAGAGTCTCCACATTGTCGTCCGAATGGTGGGCCACGGCGAGAGTCTCGACACCCTCCTCGCGCCACCATCCGTAGCGCAGTTCGCGGCAGGCCATCTCAATGCTCTCGCCAGTTGCCCGCCGGCGCGCGCCTACATCGAAACGGCGCACTGAGAGAGGCACTCCGAGCCTGGCGCAGAGGTCGCGGCAGAACTGCTCGTCGCGGTCGCTCTCGGCACCGCGGAGCCCGAAGTTGCAGTGGCGCGCCTCTACCGAATGTCCCATCCGGACAAGGACATAGACCAGAGCCACCGAGTCGGCTCCGCCACTCAGGCCCACGGTCACCGGAGCCGACATCGGCTCGGGCAGCAGTCCGTAGCGAAGACAGAAATCCCTAACTGTACTGACAAAATCTTTCATGGCGCAAAAATACACATTTTCCGCGCCGCAAACATCAGTCCGAGCCTTGTTTTTGTGACTAAAGGGGGCGCCCGCCCGCGAAAAAACGGCGGCACAGCACGGACAACCATAAGAATCGGAGCAATTTAATGACGTGTATGGAGATTTTGCCAGACATCAAGGCAGACAAATTGCAATTTAATGCTAAAAAACATATCAATTTTTATTGCCAAGTCTATATTTTTTAGTAATTTTGCATACGGAAAGTACTTAATCAACTATTTGCCAAGCTATTCGGCATAAATCGACTGTCTAACAAACAATAACCAAATAATCACCATGGCACGACAGCACTACGACGCGCTCGACCTTAAGATTCTCGGGATGTTGTCTAACAACGCCCGCAAGCCCTTCCTTGAAATAGCCCGCGAGACAGGCATCTCAGGCGCGGCCATACACCAGCGCATTCAGAAACTCACCGCCGCCGGCATCATCC
>JAIDJD010000349.1 GCA_029052375.1 Duncaniella sp.
GGGTTGTCTGTGCCGGCGCTGACAATCTTGTCTCCGCGGTCCATCTTGGCCTTGGCCAGAGCCTTGGCGTTCTTCTGCACCTGTATCTGATACTCGCGGAACTCGGGCTTGAGGGCCTCGCCGAAGGCCACGGCCTTGGCGGCTATGACGTGCTCGAGGGGGCCTCCCTGGACGCCGGGGAACACGGCAGAGTCCAGGAGCTGGGACATCATCTTGGTGACGCCCTTGGGGGTCTTCTTGCCCCAGGGGTTCTCAAAGTCCTTGCCCATCATGATGACGCCGCCGCGGGGACCGCGGAGGGTCTTGTGGGTGGTGGTGGTGACGATGTGGGCATACTTGACGGGGTTGTCGAGGAGCCCTGCGGCGATGAGGCCTGCGGGGTGGGCCATGTCTACGAGGAGGATGGCGCCTATCTCGTCGGCCAGGCGGCGCATACGGGCATAGTCCCACTCGCGCGAGTAGGCTGAGGCTCCGCCGATGATGAGGCGGGGACGCTCTCTGCGGGCCACCTCTTCCATCTGCTCATAGTCGATGAGGCCGGTCTCCTTGTCTACGTTGTACTCCAGGGCCTGGAACATGAGGCCCGAGAAGTTGACGGGGCTGCCGTGGCTCAGGTGGCCTCCGTGGCTGAGGTTGAGGCCGAGGAACTTGTCGCCGGGCTCGAGGCAGGCCATGAAGACGGCCATGTTGGCCTGTGCGCCCGAGTGGGGCTGAACGTTGGCCCATTCGGCGCCGAAGAGCTCTTTGAGGCGGTCGATGGCGAGCTGTTCCATCTCGTCCACCACCTCGCAGCCGCCGTAGTAGCGGTGGCCGGGGTAGCCCTCGGCATACTTGTTGGTGAGGCATGAGCCCATGGCGGCCATCACCTCGTCCGAAACGAAGTTTTCGGAGGCTATCAGCTCGATGCCTTTCTTCTGGCGCTGGTGTTCGCGTTCGATAATGTCAAAGACTGTGTTGTCTTTCTTCATAAACAGGTATTTTTGATTATGTAGTTCTTGCTTTCATTTCTTTTTGACCGACCATCCGAAGCGGCCTATCTCGGGCCCCTGTTCGTAATAGTGGCCGTGAGAGTAGCTCATCAGCCCTGCCCGGGCCAGGTCGAAGGCCTGTGTCTCGGGGTCTATGAGCTCTTCCGATGCCTGGACGTTGACCACGTCGGCCACAAACATATCGTGGCTCCCGAGATGTATGATTTCCTTGACGCGGCATTCGATGTTGAGCGGAGACTCGGCTACGGCCGGACATCTCACAGCCACTCCGGGACATGGCGTCAGCCCCGTCTCTTCCCACTTGTCATAGTCGGCTCCGGAGCGGACTCCGGCCCAGTCTGTGGCGCGGGCCATCGAGGCGGTGGTGAGGTTGATGGTAAACTCCATCTGCTCCTTGATGATGGCGTAGGAGTGGCGTTCGGGTCTGACGGATATGTAGCACATCGGAGGGTTGGTGCAGAGGGTTCCGGTCCACGCCACGGTGATGAGGTTGGACCTCTCGGGCGTCCCGCAGCTCACCAGCACCGCCGGCAGGGGATATATCTGAGTGCCCGGCTTCCAGGAAATCTTTTTCATCAATTGATAATTGATAATTGATAATTGATAATTGATAATTGATAATTGATAATTGATAATTGACAATTGATAATTGACAATTGATAATTGACAATTGATAATTGACAATTAGTTATTGCGGGTTGTTTTGATTATGCTTAGGAGCAATTTGTACAGCTCGATGCAGTCGTTGTGTAGCGAATCATATATTTCTCGGCTTATGATGTCTGCATCATACATTATTGATAACCAAAATTCAGTTTCTGAACACTCTTTCAGTGCGATATTGAGCTTGTTGATAAAGTCTTTACGACTTGCGGCTTGGACGGCCTCTGATATATTGGCCCCGATGCTTGTCCCGGAGCGTAACACCTGGTCTGCAAGAGAATACTCCTTTGTCTCTGCACAAAGCCATTGCTTAAATCTGATGATTCTGACAGCAAAAGCTTTGGACTTCTCAAAGACAACGTTACCCTCCTTCCGCATTATCGTCTTAGATTTTAATTGTCAATTGTCAATTATCAATTATCAATTCTCAATTGATCTGTGCCTCTGTGCTCTTTACGGTGTGGGAGCAGTAGTGGCAGGCGATGGTGACGTCGTCGCGGTCTGTGACGTGAAACACGGTGCGCATGGGCTCGTTGTTGGTGATGCACTTGGGGTTGGCACACTTCACCAGTCCGACTATTGTGTCGGGGAGCACTACGGGACGCTTCTCCACCACCTCGTAGTCTCGTATGATGTTGACCACGGCCGTGGGGGCTATCAGCGCTATGCGGTTGAGCACGGTCTCGGGGAAGAAGACGTCTGCCACCTTGATGATGCCCTTGTTGCCGAGGCGCTTCGAGTCGAGGTTGTTGCCTATGGTTACGGCTGTGCGGATGCCCTGTATGCCGAGGAGTTCCACGGCCTTGAAGAGGGCGTTGGAGGGGATATGGTCTATGACGGTGCCGTTGCGCAGGGCGGCGACAGCCAGCGATGTCTTTGATTCGTTCATGGCTCTGACTATGTTGGTATGGGTGGAGTTCAGTCTTTGGGAAGCTCTATGCCGAGCGAGCGGCAGATGAGGGCCTGGCGGGCATAGAGTCCGTTGCGGGCCTGTTCGAAATAGTATGCGCGGGGATTGTCGTCGACATCCTGCGAGATTTCGTTGACGCGGGGCAGGGGGTGGAGTATGCGCAGGTGTTCGGGGGCGTCGGCCAGCATGGCGTTGTTGAGGTTGTACAGGTCCTTGACGCGCTCATACTCCATGATGTCTGCAAAGCGTTCGCGCTGGACGCGTGTCATGTAGATGATGTCGCTGGTGTTGATGACGTCCTGCGAGAAGTCTGTGTGGTCTGTGTAGCGGATGCCGTTCTCGCGGCAGAAAGCCTTGTATTCCTCGGGCATATCGAGCTCCTTGCAGGCCACGAAGCGGAACGTGGGGTTGAAGTAGCGCATGGCCATGATGAGCGAGTGTACGGTGCGTCCGTACTTGAGGTCGCCCACGAGGGTGATGGTGAGGTTCTCGAGCGTCCCCTGCGTCTTGTAGATGGAGTAGAGGTCGAGCATTGTCTGCGAGGGGTGCTGGTGGGCTCCGTCGCCGGCGTTGATCACGGGCACGTCGGTCACCTCTGTGGCGTAGAGGGCGGCGCCTTCGAGGAAGTGGCGCATCACTATCAGGTCGGCATAGTTGCTGACCATCTTGATGGTGTCCTTGAGGGTCTCGCCCTTCGAGGTCGAGGTGTTGGAGGCGTCGGAGAATCCTATCACACGGCCTCCGAGGCGGTTGACGGCGGTCTCGAAGCTGAGGCGGGTGCGGGTCGAAGGCTCGAAGAAGAGCGTTGCCACCACCTTGCCCTCGAGCAGGCGGCGGTTGGGGTTTTCCTCAAAGCGGCGGGCGGTCTCGAGCAGGGAGAGTATCTCCTCGCGGCTCAGGTCGCTGATTGAGACAAGACTTTTGGTGTTCATTGCAGTGAAATGTGGAATGT
>JAIDJD010000035.1 GCA_029052375.1 Duncaniella sp.
TTTGTTAATTAATTAAAAGCATTATGATATTGCTCCTGAAAGTAAGATGACGGACAGCAGTATTTGTAATGGAAAATTGGAGGAGAAATGTCAAAAATCTTTGAAAATTGCGAGAAAATGTTTAATTTTGCGTGTCTCTCCACGCAGACCGCGCCATAGCAAAGACACATTTAGTTAATATCATTAAAAATACCTGATTTATGTTCCAGCGTCAACTTACGTTTGAGGAGGCAGCCCGCAAGTGCCTCCAGCAGAACTACTGCAACTTCTCCGGCCGTGCTTCTCGCTCAGAGTACTGGTGGTTCTATCTCCTGACAGTTGTGCTCGGCCTCGTGGCCGGCTTTATCGGCGGCCTCCTTGGCGAGACTGTCCACAGCATTCTCACCGGCATCGTGTCTCTCGGCCTCTTCCTCCCCTCGCTCGGCGTTATGGTCCGCCGTCTGCACGACACCGGCCGCAGCGGCTGGTGGTGGCTTATAGCCCTCACCGGTATCGGCGCCCTGCTGTTGCTCTACTGGCTTGTGCAGCCCAGCCAGCCCGTGCCCAACAAGTACGGCGAGGTGCCCAACATGGCGGCGTGATGACCCGAGGGGCCTGCCAGGTATCAGCAGGGCGAAAATTTCCAGCACAATGGAAATTTTATGGCAAAATGATTGAAAAATCATAAAAAATGCGTAAATTTGCCAATCGCTTAACTGAACATATGCCTTGACAGGCCCCCATATCATCATCCCCCTTCATGGAAAAGATAGACAATCTTGACAGAAAAATACTCGAGATTGTGATGCGCAACGCGCGCATTGCCTCTAAAGATGTAGCCCAGGAATGCGGAGTCTCTCGCGCCGCCATACACCAGCGCATACAGCGCATGATAGACCTCAACGTCATCACAGGGTCGGGCTACAACGTAGACCCCAAGATACTCGGATTCCGCACCTGCACCTATATAGGAGTCAACCTTGCCCGCGGCGCGATGTACCGCGAGGTGGTGCCCGAGCTCGAGAAGATTCCCGAGATTGTGGAGTGTCACTTCACCACAGGCCCTTACACCATGCTCATCAAGCTCTTTGCCCGCGACAACGAGCATCTCATGGACCTGCTCAACAACAAGATACAGATAATCCCCGGCGTCATGGGCACGGAGACCCTCATCTCGCTGGACCATTCGATATCGCGCGTTCTCCCCGTCACATACGATGAAGCTTAGCCTTACCACCCTTCTCACAGCCGCCGCGCTGTTGCTCTGCGCCTTCGCGGCCGCGGCCCAGGACGAATATGTAGTAGTCGGAGCCGCGAGCGACGTCTACGAAGAGAGCGAGCTGACAACCCCCGTCATCAACCAGTGGGCCAACCATGACAGGGTGCAGCCCGGCATGGCCTTCAAGGTGATGCAGAAGATGGACGGCGCCTACTCGCTCGAGTTCCCCGGATGGAGCGGAGCATGGATACCGGCCAAGGCGTGTGCCGCGCCGGACGAGGTCAACCCCGCCCCCGGCACATACACATTCCCCATCGAGGACGGCGAGACATACACCGCCACTCTCTCCGAGCCGCGCCCGGACGGCACATGGCAGGTGACGGTGCGCGGCGGAGCCACAGACACGGCGCGCCGTGTCAGCCCCACGCTTATCCTCATCTATAACGACACCACGCAGATGCCGGAAGGGTCGATAACCTCTGTCGGAGGCAAGACCTATCTGTATATCTACGACACAATGCTCCTCGGGTGGGACTGACCCGGCCCCCTATTCCGAGATGCCCGAGAAGCACCCCCTGACCATAGGACAGTTTGCAGGGCAGGTCAAGGACCTGCTCCCCTATGCCCCCAACCGCCAGCAGTCGATGCTCATCGACGCGCTGGCGCGTTTTTGTGCAGGCTATGACGAGACGGGGCGCGTCTTCATAGTCAACGGCTATGCAGGCACGGGCAAGACATCCGTCACAGGCGCCCTGGTCAAGGCGCTGACGGCGCTCGGGCGCCCCGTGGTGCTGATGGCTCCTACAGGACGCGCCGCCAAGGTCTTCTCCGGCCACGCCGGCCACACAGCCTATACCATCCACCGCAAGATATATCGCGGCTCGGCGGGCGAGCTCGCCGCGGACACCGCCTTTCTCCAGCACAACGAGCTCTCGGGCGCCGTCTATATCGTAGACGAGGCCTCGATGATAGGCAACGGCTCGGACGGCGGGGGAGACCTGCTCTCAGACCTGCTCGAATATGTCTTCACCCCCGACAACAACCGCCTGATACTGCTCGGCGACGTGGCCCAGCTCCCCCCGGTGGGGTCGGTCGAGAGTCCCGCCATGCTCCCGCAGTCGTACAAGGACAGGGGCCTGAGGGTGAGCCGCGCCACGCTGACAGACACCGTCCGCCAGGGGCGCGAGTCGGGCATACTCCACAACGCCACATGGCTGCGCCGCGCCATGCTCATGGACCCCCTGCCTCAGCCCCGCCTCCAGACAGACGGCTTTGACGACATGGCTGTCTGTGACGGCAACGACGTGGCCGACATCGTGGGCGACTGCTATCGCCGCGACGGCGCCTCGGAGACCATCGTCGTGACCCGCTCCAACCGCCGCGCCACAGCCTTCAACCTCGGCATACGCCAGCGTATCCTCGACCTCGACGAGGAGCTCTGCAAGGGCGAGCGCCTGCTGGTGGCCAAGAACAACTATATGTGGAGCGCCAAGGTCAAGGGGCTCGACTTCATAGCCAACGGCGACGTGGCCGAGGTGCGCGCCATCCATGCCGTCGAGGAGCGGTATGGATTCCGCTTTGCCATCGTCACGCTCTGGCTCCCCGACAGGGATGTGGAGGTGAGGGCGAGAATCTTCCTCGACACTCTTGTGGACGAGAACGCCTCGCTGGGCCGCGAGCGTATGCAGGCCCTGGCCGAGGCGCGCATGGCCGACCCCGAGGCCAACCGCCCCGACGACCCCCGCGAGCGCCGCCTGAGGCGCCTGCGTAGCGACGAGTACTTCAACGCCCTGCAGGTCAAGTATGCCTATGCCGTCACCTGCCACAAGGCCCAGGGCGCACAGTGGAAGAACGTGATTGTGGATCTCGGAGGGATAGCCCCCGAGGCCCGCGGAATGGATTTCTACCGGTGGCTCTACACAGCTGTCTCACGCGCCACGGCGCGCCTCTACCTGCTCAACCCCGGCGACATGGAGGAGTAGGGAGAGAGAGGCATAGGGTTCAGGAGCTTCGCTCTCAGGTTTAAAGTTTATGAGCTTCGCTCTTAAGTTTAAAGTTTAGGGGTGCCAAAAAAATCTGGTCTTATTAGTCCAATAAGACCAATAAGACCAATAATTCTAATAATACCAATAAGGCTTATAAGTCCAATGCTGTTTTTTAATCCCACTTGGCGGCGCGGAGGCGGGCCATCTCCTCGGCTGTGACGGGTATCACCGAGCCGTGGCGGGGCTTGAAGTCCATGGTCACCTCCTCGTCTATGACGCGGAAGTTCTCGAGGTCTTCCGACTCGGTGAACTGGTAGGTGTGGGCCTTGTAGACGTCGTACATCAGGATGTATTTCTCCTGGCCTATCAGCTTGAACGTCGCGGCGCCCTCCACGGCGTGGGGTGTCTGCTGCTTGTAGTCCATGCTCTCCTTCCAGTTGCCCGAGGTGAGAGAAGTCGTCGTGGCCACGCGTATGCCGTCGCCGTTGCCCTCGGTCTTGTAGAAGAGGTGATAGGTGCCGTCCTTGCGGACAATGTCGCCGTCGATGCACGAGAGGCCGCTCCGGGGGACGAACAGCGGCTTGTAGTCGCCCTCGAGGTCTGTGAAGTCCTTGTTGGCATAGGCATAGTAGATGATGTCGGGGCCGTCGCCATGCTTCATGGACCAGTAGACCATGTATTTGTCTGCCTCGGGGTTGTAGATGGTCTGCGGCGCCCAGACGCGCTTGAGGTTTTCCTGGTCGGGATAGCGTTTCTGGATATTGACCACGCTGTGGGTCCAGTCTGTCAGGTTGTCAGAGCTGAGGAGCACCATGGCGCGGTTGGAGTCCCAGCCGTTGCGGCATATCATGTCGGTCACCACCATGTAGAACCGTCCGTCCTCCGTGCGCATTATGTGGGGGTCGCGGACGCCTCCGGTCGAGGATATGACGTTGGAGTCGAGTATGGGGCGGTTGCCGTTGAGGGCCTTGAAGTTGCGTCCGTCCTCGCTGAGGGCGAAGTGGATAGACTCGTCGGCCTTGGCGTTGCCGGTGAAGTAGGCGAAGAGATAGCCGGCGTATTCGGGCTCGGCGGCGGAGGCTCCAAGGACGGCGGCCGCGGCCACCAGTGAGCAGAGTAGTTGTTTCATGGGGCTTTTGGATAGGATGTCGGTTAGGGTTTCGGTTAACGGTTAGGGTTTTGTACCTGCAAATATAGCGAAAATCCTTGACTGAGACACAATTTTCCGGCGCCGGCTGGCGCGCCGCGGCCCGGCCGGGTGGTCATTATGCACCTGTAGGGAGTGTCCTTCTGAGAAAATGTTGGTCAAAAAGGGAAGTGTTTATGCATAAAGGGTTAATTAATATAAAATTATTGTTACAAAATTCCACATAAGACCAAAATTTAGCTAACTTTGCACAGATTTTGGCCTGCAGTATCTCAATTCTATCCTGATATCTGCCCAGGCCCGCGGCGGCGGCCGCCGGCCTGCGGCCCCGACAATACAGAAAACATAATAAATTAGGAATATAACACCCAAGACGAACTGAAATGAAACTTATCTCGTCATGTCTCGGCGGCCTCGCGATCATGGCCGCCGCCGGTATGCTCTCAGGATGCTCCGGCAAGCAGCAGCAGCAGGGTCAGATGCCCGCTCCCGGGATTGCAGTGATGACCGTCACTCCCCAGGAGACCGACCTCCAGACCACATTTCCCGCCACTATAAAGGGCAAGACCGACATCGACATCCGTCCGCAGGTCACCGGATTCATCACCAAGGTCCACGTAGACGAGGGCCAGCGCGTGCGCAAGGGCCAGGTGCTCTTCACGCTTGACCAGGTGCAGTTCAACGCCGCCGTCGACCAGGCCCGCGCCGCCGTCAACTCGGCCCAGACCGCCGTCAACACCGCCCAGATGACCGCCGACTCCAAGAAGACACTCCGCGAGAAGAACATCATCTCAGAATACGAGTACCAGCTCTGCCTCAACCAGCTCTCCCAGGCCAAGGCCCAGCTGGCCAACGCCAAGGCCTCGCTCGTCACCGCGCAGAAGAATCTCGCCTACACCACCGTCACATCCCCGAGCGACGGCGTCGTCGGCACCATCCCCAACCGCGAGGGCTCGCTCGCATCGCCCTCCTCTGCCCAGCCCCTCACCACCGTCAGCGACAACTCTCAGGTCTATGCCTACTTCTCGCTGACCGAGAAGGACCTGCTCGGCCTCGTGGGCGACGGCGAGCGCACCATGGACGCCGCCATAAAGAATATGCCCGCTGTCAAGCTCCGCCTCAACGACGGCTCGCTCTATCCCCTCGAGGGCAAGGTGGCCACTGTCTCGGGCGTCATCGACAACAACACCGGCGCCTCCAGCGTCCGCGCCCTCTTTGCCAACCCCAACGGTGTGCTCCGCTCGGGCGGCACAGGCCAGGTAGTGATGCCCAACGTCAAGAACGACGCGCTCCTCATCCCCCAGAAGGCCACCTTCGAGCTCCAGGACCGCAGGTTTGTATATGTGGTCAACGACTCTAACAAGGTGGTGGCCACCCCCATCGCCATCGAGGCCGTCAATGACGGCAAGAACTTCGTGGTGACCCAGGGCCTCAAGCCCGGCGACCGCATCGCAGTCGAGGGCGTCGGCACCAAGCTCCAGGACGGCATGACCATCAACCCCACAGACCCCGCCGCCGCACAGCAGGCCGCAGAGGCCGCCTCGCAGCCCGCGAAGTAACAGACCCGAAACTTACTTCATTCACACTCAGAAAATGAAACTCGATACATTCATAAACAGGCCGGTGCTGTCCACGGTGATCTCCATCTTCATCGTGCTGCTGGGTCTCATCGGGCTCTTCTCGCTCCCGGTGACACAGTTCCCCGACATCGCGCCTCCCACAATCTCGGTGTCCACCACCTACACCGGAGCCAATGCCCAGGCCGTGCTCAACTCGGTCATCGCCCCCCTCGAGGAGGCGATCAACGGCGCCGAGGGCATGACCTACATGGAGTCGACCGCCACCAACACCGGCTCGGCCACCATCAACGTCTACTTCAAGCAGGGCTTTGACCCCGACATGGCCGCCGTCGACGTGCAGAACCGCGTCGCCAAGGCTCAGAACCTCCTCCCCGCCGAGGTGACACAGGTGGGCGTGCTGACGCAGAAGCGCCAGACATCGATGCTCCTCTCCGTGGCTCTCTACGACGAGAGCGGCAAGTATTCTGAGGAGTTCATCGACAACTACGCCAAGATCAACATCATCCCCGAGCTCCAGCGTGTCTCGGGCGTGGGCGACATCATGAGCTTCGGCGCCGACTACTCCATGCGTATCTGGCTCAAGCCTGACGTCATGGCCCAGTATGGCCTGATACCCACCGACATCACCTATGCCCTGGCCGAGCAGAACATCGAGGCCGCACCCGGCGCCTTCGGCGAGCAGGGCGACCAGAGCTTCCAGTACACCATGCGCTACCGCGGCCGTCTGACGACGCCCGAGCAGTTCGAGGACATCGTCGTGGCCGCCAAGCCCACCGGCGAGGTGCTCCGCCTCGGCGACGTGGCCACCGTAGAGCTCGGCCGCGTCACCTACGGCTTCCACAACTCGCTCAACGGCTATCCCGCCACCAGCTGTATGGTGTTCCAGACCGCAGGCTCCAACGCCACACAGATCATCAACGACTGTCTCAAGGTGGTGGACAATATGCAGAAAGACCTCCCCGCGGGCCTGAAGTTCGCCATCCCGATGAACAACAACGACTTCCTCGACGCCTCTGTCCATGAGGTGATCAAGACCCTCATCGAGGCCTTCATCCTTGTGTTCTTCGTGGTCTACGTCTTCCTCCAGGACATCCGCTCCACCATCATCCCCGCCATCGCCATCCCCGTGGCTCTCGTGGGCACATTCTTCTTCATGAACCTCATCGGGTTCTCCATCAACCTCATCACCCTCTCGGCTCTCGTCCTGGCCATCGCCATTGTGGTGGACGACGCGATAGTGGTGGTCGAGGCGGTCCACGCCAAGCTCGACGTGGGCTACAAGAGTGCCCGCAAGGCCTCTATCGACGCCATGAGCGAGATAGGCGGCGCCATCATCTCCATCACCCTCGTGATGATGCTGGTGTTCATCCCCGTGTCCTTCATGGCCGGCACCACCGGCGTCTTCTACCGCCAGTTCGGCCTCACCATGGCCATCGCCATCGGCCTCTCGGCCCTCAACGCCCTCACCCTCTCGCCCGCCCTCTGTGCCGTGTTCCTCAAGCCCCACGGAGCCAAGGGCTCGCTCAAGGAGCGCGTGGGCGACGCCTACAAGGCCGCAGGCGAGGCTGTCGTTGCCAATGCCAAGCGCCGCTTCACCCTCGACCTTCCCCCGCTTGTCACAGGCGTCTTCCTTGTGGCCACCATCACCTTCATGGTGCTCGGATGGTACAGCCTCGAGCATCCCGTGCGCCTGGCCATAGCCATCGTCTGTGCCATCGTCACCATCCTCGGCATCTTCGGGCGCCGTTTCCAGGCCGGCTTCGAGATAGGCTTCGGACGTGTCCTCAAGGTCTACAGCAAGCTCTCGGGCTTCTTCATCCACCACAAGATAACCTCCATGGGCATCGTGGCCGCCTCCGTGGCCCTGCTCGTGTGGCTCATGAACATCACCACCTCGACCCTCGTCCCCAACGAGGACACCGGCACGATATTCTGCATGGTGGATATGCCCCCGGGCACATCTCAGGAGCGCACCATGGAGGTGCTCGACCAGGTGGACGGCATCCTGGCCTCAATCCCCGAAATCGAGTACCGCATGAAGATTGCCGGCTACTCCTTCCTGGCCGGACAGGGCGCCACCTACGGCACCTTCATCATCAAGCTCAGGAACTGGGAAGACCGCAAGCAGGCCGACCAGACCTCGGACGCCATCCTCGGCAAGCTCTACGGCATGACAGGCGCGGCCGTCAAGGATGGACGAGTGGTGCTCTTCGCCCCGCCCATGATCTCGGGCTACTCGCTCACCAACGGCTTTGACATCAAGATGCAGGACCGCACCGGCGGCGACATCAACGACTTCTTTGCCATCGTCCAGGGCTTCCTCGCCCAGCTCAACGCCCAGCCCGAGGTCCAGGTGGCCTACACCACCTTCAACCCCACCTTCCCGCAGTATATGCTCGACATAGACGCGGCCAAGGCCAAGCAGGCCGGACTCTCGCCCAAGGATATCCTCACCACTCTCCAGGGCTACTACGGCGGTATGTACGTCTCCAACTTCAACCGCTTCGGCAAGATCTACCGTGTGATGATGCAGGCCAACCCCGAGGCGCGCGTCAGCCCCGAGACACTCTCGGCCATCAAGGTGCGCAACGGCGGCGAGATGGCCTCGGTGAGCAATTTCGTCACCCTCACCAAGATCTACGGCCCTGACCTGCTCAACCGATTCAATATGTTCCAGTCCATCTCCGTCACCGGCCAGCCCGCCCCCGGCTACACCTCGGGCGACTGTCTCGAGGCCATCGCCCGCGTGGCCAAGGAGACACTGCCTCCCGGCTACGGCTACGAGTACTCGGGCATGACCCGCGAGGAGGCCTCGACAGGCGCAGGCTCTACCACAGCCGTCATCTTCGGCCTCTGCCTGCTCTTCGTCTACCTCCTGCTCTCAGCCCAGTATGAGAGCTACATCCTCCCCTGGGCCGTCATCCTCTCCATACCGTTCGGCCTCATGGGCACCTTCGTGTTCGCTCAGATCTTCGGCATCTCCAACAACATCTACCTTCAGATTGCGCTCATCATGCTCATCGGCCTTCTGGCCAAGAACGCCATCCTCATCGTCGAGTTTGCCGTCGAGCGCCGCCGCACAGGTATGTCTGTCGTCAACGCCGCCATCCAGGGTGCCACCGCCCGTCTCCGTCCTATCCTCATGACCTCGCTGGCCCTCATCATCGGCCTTCTGCCCATGATGTTCGCCTCCGGCGCCGGCGCCAACGGCAACCGCGCCCTCGGCACAGGCTCGATAGGCGGTATGCTTATCGGCATGGTGCTCCAGGTGCTCATAGTCCCCGCTCTCTTCGTGCTCTTCCAGAAGATACAGGAGCGCATCACCCCCATCAAGTGGGAGGACACCGACAACGAGGGCATCGAGAACGAGATAGAGCAGTACAACCCCTCTCACTAATCCCCATCCAAGACACTGATGAACGTCAAGAACATAACCCTCGTCCTTGCGGCCGCAGTGAGCGCCTCGGCGCTCACCGGCTGCGGGATCTATCAGAAATACTCCCCCTCGCGCGTCGACTCGCCGATGGCTAAGGAGTATGCCGAGGCCCTGCCCCAGGCCGGCGCCGACACCACAGCCCTGGGCAACACGCCCTGGCAGGAGGTCTTCACAGACCCCATGCTCGCCGACCTCATCGAGCGCGCCCTGGCCAACAACAAGGACCTCCGCAACGCCAAGCTCAACGTCGACATAGCCCACGCCCAGCTCAAGGGCGCCCGTCTCAGCTACCTCCCCTCGGTGGCGCTCACACCCAACGGCGCCGGCGCCTCGTATGCCGGCAGCGACCTGAGCTGGACATACAGCATCCCTGCCGCCGTCAGCTGGGAGATAGACGTCTTCGGCAAGATACTCAACAACAAGCGCAACGCCAGGGTGACAGAAGAGCAGATGAAGGCTCTCGAACAGGCCACCCGCTCGCAGATCATCGCCGCCGTGGCCCAGTGTTACTACACCATCGCCGCCCTGCAGAGCCAGCTCGACCTCTCGCGCGAGACCGCCCTGCTCTGGAAGGAGAGCGTCGGCGTGATGCGCAACCTCAAGGAGGCCGGACGCCTGCGCGAGGACGCCGTGGTGCAGAGCGAGGCCCAGTATTACAGCATCGAGAGCTCAATCAACGACATCGAGCTCTCGCTCCACGAGACCAACAACACCCTCTCGCTGCTGCTCAACACCATGCCCCAGAAGTGGAACATCCCCGCATCGGCCACTCTGAGCCTCCCCACCATGAACCGCACGGCCATACCCATGGCCGAGCTGGCCGCCCGTCCTGACGTGCGCGCCGCCGAGATGGCCCTGGCAAGCGCCTGGTACACCACATCGTCGGCACGCGCCGCTTTCTATCCCTCGATAGCCATCACGGCCCAGGGCGGATTCACCAACCTGCTCGGCGGCTTCATCAAGAACCCCGGCGACTGGTTCTACCAGCTCGCAGGCAGCCTGACGGCCCCGCTCTTCGCGCGTGGACAGAACATCGCCCGCCTCGAGGCCGCCAAGGCCGCCCAGAAGCAGGCTCTCAACAACTTTGAATATACCCTGATGAGCGCCTCGGCCGACGTCTCCGACGCCATGACCCTCTACGAGAAGAGCGTGGCCAAGAAGGGATGGCTCGAGCTGCAGGTGGCAGACCTCACAAAGGCTGTGGAGATAACCAACGAGCTCCTCCTCTTCGACGGCTCGACCACATATCTCGAGGTGCTCACCGCCCAGCGCAACCTGCTCAACGCCCAGACAGCCCAGATCACCACCGACCTGGCCGTCGCACGCTCGATGATCAACCTCTACCAGAACCTCGGAGGAGGCAGATAACACACCTCTGTCCGCGGGGCGCCCGTGTCCCCGCGGACAGAGACACCACTCCAGCAAAGAGGACCTAACACCCCCACATATCATGATAAGCGACAAAGCTCACATCGACCCCTCGGCCAAGATAGGAGAGGGTGTCACCATCCATCCCTTCGCCTTCATAGACAAGGACGTAGTCATAGGGGACGGCTGTGTCATAATGCCTTTCGCCTCCGTCATCCGCGGCACACGCCTCGGCAAGAACTGCCGCGTGTGCCAGGGTGCCGTCGTAGGCGCCGACCCCCAGGACTTCCGCTGGAAGGGAGGCTTCACCTACTGTCACATCGGCGACAACGTCATCATCCGCGAGTACGTCATCGTCAACCGCGGCATCAACCCCGACACCGAGGGCACCCGGATCGGAGACAACTCATTCCTCATGGCCGGCTCGCACATCGGCCACGACTCCGTGCTCAAGGGCAAGGATGTCATCGGCAACAACGTCTCCGTGGCCGGCGACGTCGAGATAGGGGAGTGTGCCATACTCTCCACCGGCGTCGTGGTACACGAGAACTCGCGCATCGGAGACTGGGTGCTGCTCAAGGGCGGATGCCGCATCACAGGCAATGTGCCCCCCTACTGCATCATGGCCCACAACCCCGCCTCGTATTTCGGCGTCAACGCATGGCTGCTCCGCAGCAAGGGCGCCATGAGCCAGGAGCGCGTCGAGGACATCGCCCAGTGTTACCGCCACATCTACCAGACGGGCACATCGGTGTTCAACGCCCTGCAGCGCATCGAGGCCGACGTAGACCCCTCGCCCGAGCGCGACAGGATTGTCGAGTTTGTACGCGGCAACAAGCTCCGCATCGTGGCCACACCCAAGGATATCGAATAACAACACTCACAGAGTCCCCCCCCCACACAAGGCATCACAGGCTCGGAGAGCCGTGGCCGGAAGGTCTTGCCGACCCTCCCGTCGCGGGTCCCCGAGCCTTGGCGCACCTCGGGACACAACATACCAAGACATGATACAGATACTTGAAAACAACATCCTGAGGGTGGAGATATCCTCCTTCGGGGCCGAGATACAGAGCGTCCGCAACAAGGTGACGGGCCACGAATACATCTGGCAGGGCGACCCGCGCTTCTGGAAGCGCCGCTCGCCCGTGCTGTTCCCCATCGTCGGCTCTGTCTGGGACGGCGCCTTCACGATGGACGGCAAGCGCTGGCCCATGGGCCAGCACGGATTTGCCCGCGACAACGAGTTTGCGGCCCTGACAGAGAATGTCCCCGAAGACGAGGCATGGTTTGTGCTCGAGGCCGACGAGGCCACCCTCGCCCTCTATCCGCGACGCTTCAGGCTCGGTATAGGCTACCGCCTCGAACAGGAGCGCCTCACCGTCATGTGGCGCGTCTCCAACACCGACACCCGCCCCATGGACTTCCAGATAGGTGGCCACCCGGCCTTCAACTACCCCGGATTCTGCGCCTCAGACCCCGTCCACGCCTATCTCATGACAGACGGCCGTACCCTGACCTCGCGCCTCATAGCCGACAAGGGCTGCATCTCGGCCGAGACAATGGCGGTAGAGAAGGACTCCGACGGGCTGATACCCGTCACAGCCGCCACCTTTGACATCAATACCATCATGCTCGAGGGCGGCCAGGTGCGCCGCATCTCGCTCCTCACCAAAGAGCATACCCCATATCTCTCGCTCCTCTTCGACGCCCCGGTGGCCGGGATATGGAGCCCCTCGGCAGACGCGCCCTTCATCTGCATCGAGCCGTGGTACGGCAGGTGTGACACCGTCGGCTTCGAGGGCGACTTCTCGGAGCGCGAGTGGACCAACACCCTGGCCCCCGGAGAGACATTCGACAAGAGCTATATCATCATTTTCGAAAACATCTGAGCAAACCGTACACACCATATGGACGTTAACCATAAGTCATATCCCGCCGTCCGCGCCCTCAGGGACAAGGACGAGGTCAAGATACTCTTCGTATGCCTGGGCAACATCTGCCGCTCGCCGGCCGCCGAGGGCATCCTGCGCGACATCGCCGCCAGCCAGGACCCCGACCCCTCGCGCTACACCATAGACTCGGCCGGGACGGGCAACTATCACGTCGGAGACCTCCCCGACCTGCGTATGCGCATCCACGCCCGCTCACGCGGCATCAACCTCGACCACAGGTGCCGCCAGGTGCATGAGAGCGACTTCCGGGACTTCGACCTCATCGTCCCGATGGACGCCTCCAACGAGCGCAACCTCCACAGCCTCTGCCCCGACCCTGAGCTGGAGGATAAGATTGTCCCCATGAGCGCGTTCTTCGGCCCTGCGGCCGGGTATACCTACGTCCCCGACCCCTACTACGAGGGCGACTCCGGCTTCGAGCTCGTGCTCGACCTGCTCGCCGACGGATGCTGCAACCTTTACGATTCAATCAAAAAAAGCTGAGACCAATGAGACAGTTCACCATCGAAATCCCCGTCACCGAGGCCACCCTCGAAGAGCTCTCGCCCGAAGACCGCGACCTTGTCCTCAAGGCCCGTCTGCAGACTGAGACCTCCTATGCCCCCTACAGCCACTTCCATGTCGGCGCCGCCCTGCGCCTCGACAACGGCGAGACGGTCTGCGGCTCCAATCAGGAAAATGCCGCCTATCCCTCGGGCACCTGCGCCGAGCGCACCACAGCCTTCTATGCCCACGCCCGCTATCCCGAGGCAAAGTTCGACACCATAGCCATAGCCGCCGTGGGCACTGACGGTTTGGAGCTGGCCGACCCCATAGCCCCCTGCGGCGCCTGCCGCCAGGCCCTGCTCGAGTACGAGACCCTCGCCGGCCACGATGTCCGCGTCATCCTCGCCGCCCGCGACCGCGTCTACATCCTCCCCTCCGTCCGCTCCACCCTCCCTCTGGCATTCTCAGAGTTCTGAGAGCGTTTATAGTGCCGGAGGTGCTCCGTGCAACCCGCTTCCGGGGTTGCACCCCAGGGAGGATTGTCTCCGACTTCGTCTCCGCCAATCCACCCTGGGGTTTCCTCTGTTTTGCCCCTTCCGGGGCAAGAAATGTTCCCCCTGGCACCAATTGAGTCCCCATCCCGTAAGCGCCACCATTCCCTGCTCCGGCAGGGGGGTGCCATGGAAATCCCAAGTATGATTGTCCGGAGCCACCACCCTTCTGAGGATGTTGTAGACCCTCCAATAACTGCTTAATTTTATATTTGTTAATGCGACTGGAGCCTTGTATGGATATTCAATTTCGAGAGATTGAGTTCAGCAACATCCTCTATGTAGATGTAGCCCTAATGATGGGGCGGAGCCGTTATTTATTTCTTTTTTCAGCTTCCTCTATAAGCGAAAACATTTTGATTAATTTGCTTTTGTTCTTTGGTGCTACATCGTGTTCATAGTATCCGCCCATATATGTGATACGAATAGCAGTAATCGGATGATTCTTTAGTATTTCAGCGTTTTCAAGCGATATTTCGTATACTGTATCAAAGGAATTTCTTCTATCTGTGATACCGGTATATCCAGTTGGTAAGAATACGGATTCATCGTTGTCTAATAAGAAATAAACTCCGTCGTCTTCTGTAATTTTAACAGATTCGTTGTCAAACATTATATATGTAGGTAATACATATAAATCATTGACTTTTCTAAGACAACAATTAAATACATGTGGTCTGAAGAATCCAAAAACATTAAGTAATTTGACAGAAGAGGTCTCGATTATCGTGTTTTTGGTGAATCTATCTATTTCGTTTTTCTCTATTTTTTGTGCGAAACAAATTCCATAGATACAAAATAACAATGCAGTTATTGCTTTTAATCTTTTCATATAAAACTGGGTGAATGTGTTCTGTACCATTATATGAAATTGCAGAATAATTAATCCTGCAATTTCATATGTTCGTATGTAGTGATTGTTTATAATGGGCTGTATTTTACCACCCTCAAAGTCCCATCTAAATTTATGTCTGTATTTGCGCCAGCTTTTAGATAGTATACTTGTGCAGAGTATCTTTTTAGGGTTGCTGTGTTTTTGCCGTCATTTGCTAATACTTCCAACATAATAGTAAGTTTTTTAGCATGTTCGCTGGCTTTAAACTTTCTTGAAGTGCCGTCTATAGCGTTCTTCCAATCCTGATAATTGACCATCTCATTTTTTTCGTTATACTCAAAAAATGTTAAGTCAGTGGTGGTTTGTACTCCTGTGCCAGCAATTTGACTAAAGTCAAAGTCCACTGCTACTGTGTAGGTTGAAGCCTTGCTTGTAGGCACTTCGGGTTCATCTTTATCGTCTGAACACGATGTAAATAATGCTTGAAATAAGACAAGCATCATAAGTGATAGAAAGATTTTCAGTCCTTTCATTTTGATAAATATTGGTTGTGTTGCAATATTGCCTTTTAGATTGCCACGACCAATAAAGATTCGTGGGCTTTCGCATCCTGTATGATTCAGAGGTACTGCCATACCTACACAACCTACAAAGACACTAAGCCCACGAACACCGCACAAAAAACAATGTGCGGTGACACTATGGGCGTTTAGTGCATTGTTCCCGTTGTGTTTTGAAAATTGGCAGTTTTCTGAATCGGGACAATAGCATTAAACGCTATTTGTTCAAAACAAAGAAGTGGATAAAGTATATGCTTCATCCGTTTGCAAAAGTAGTGATATTTTTTTTAATGGACAATAGTTCCTCCAGTTTTTGCATTTGGAATTGTTAATATAAGGTCCAAAAAATGTCATGTTTACCATATTGGATTTTATGCCGACCGCGTCTACATCCTCCCCTCCGTCCGCTCCCTGCTCCCCCTCGCATTCTCAGAGTTCTGAGAGCGTTTATAGTGCCGGAGGTGCTCCGTGCAACCCGCTTCCGGGGTTGCTTTTTAGAATAGTCTGTTAACCCCAGGGAGGATTGTCTCCGACTGCGTCTCCGCCAATCCACCCTGGGGTTTCCTCTGTTTTGCCCCTTCCGGGGCAAGAAATGTCCCCTCTGGCACCAATTGAGTCCCCATCCCGTAAGCGCCACCATTCCCTGCCCCGGCGGGGGGGCGCCGTGGAAATCCCAAGTATGATTGTCCGGAGCCGCCATTCCCTGCCCCGGCGGGGGGGT
The DNA here is from genome assembly GCA_029052375.1 of Duncaniella sp. GTDB lineage: Bacteria > Bacteroidota > Bacteroidia > Bacteroidales > Muribaculaceae > Duncaniella. The sequence goes on from JAIDJD010000035.1 coordinate 15,820, forward strand.
GCCGTGGAAATCCCAGGTATGATTGTCCGGAGCCCCCTTCTGCCCCGGCAGGGGCAGCACAGAGGAAACCCCAGGGTGGACGAGCGGAGACGCAGTCGTAGCCGGCCTCCCTGGGGATATTACCACCACCCCGACGCTCAACCCCGGAAGCGGGTTGCACCTCCGCACCTCCGCACCTCCGCACCTCCGCACCTCCGCGCGTTGACGGCCGAGAGCAGGGCTTGATATGCGTGGTTTGCCTTTTTGCACACAGATTATTTTGAAGTGAGTGGAAAAAGATGTATCTTTGCGGTGTATTAACAATATAATACACCGCATACCGATGCTGTCAGTCAACAATCTCACATTTTCTTATAGCCGTGGTGCAGTCCCGGTGATCAACGACGTCTCCTTCTCTATAGAGCCGGGTCGTGTGTGCGGCTTGCTCGGGCGCAACGGAGTGGGCAAGACCACTCTGCTGCAGCTGATAGCCGGGGCGCTCACTCCCGCCGCCGGATGGGCGGCTCTGTCCGGGGTGGATACGCGCCGGCGTCTCCCTTCGGTGATGTCCGAGCTTTTTGTGGTGCCGGACCGCCTCGAGCTCCCGGCCCTGAGCATTTCGCGCTTTGCGGCGGTGAACGGAGGCTTCTATCCGCGCTTTTCGGAGGAGGCCATGGCCCGCTGTCTCGATATGTTCAAGCTCGACGCTTCGCTGAGGCTGGACCGTCTCTCGCTCGGCCAGCAGAAGAAGGCCTTCATCAGCTTTGCGGTGGCGTGCAACACCTCCCTGCTCCTGATGGACGAGCCCACCGACGGCCTCGACATACCCTCCAAGGAGGCCTTCCGCCGCATCATAGCCGAGAATATGACCGACGAGCGCTCGATAGTCATCTCTACCCATCAGGTGAGAGACCTCGGCCAGCTGCTCGACCATGTGCTGATACTCGAGGGCAACGGCATCGTGCTCGACGCCTCGCTGAGCCATGTGGCCGAGAGGCTCAAGTTTATTGTCTCGGACTCGCGCGAGCTGCTCGGCCGCGCCCTGTATGCCCGTCCCTCGTTCGGGGGCGTGGAGATGGTGCTGCCCAACACCGACGGCTCCGAGACCGAGGTAGAGCTCGAGATGCTCTTCTCGCTGGCCGTCGAGCGTCCCGATGTGATACGCACCCAGTTCTATACCCCTAATATGCAGAACGATGGAGAGAAATGACACTTTCAGCCTCGTGCGCTTCGGCCTTGTGTTGAGAAAATTCCTTGTGGAGAACCGCACCCAGCTTCTGCTCGGCGCGGCCCTTCTGCTTGTGGTCATGCTCACCTGCGGGGCTTTTCTCGGCTTTCAGGCGTCGGAGGATATTGCCGAAGACCAGATGGAGCTTGCCTCGGAGTGGATAAGGCTCGTCTCCGCGGCCGTCGCCTGTATCGCGGCCTCGATGATGTTCGGTTCGTACAACTCGCGCGGATGCGTGACGGCGCTCACCCTGCCCGCCTCTGCGCTCGAGGTCTTTCTCTCGCGCTGGGTGGTGGCCGTCCCGATGCTGCTGCTCCTGTGTCTGGTGTGTGCCATGGCCGGCGAGGCTGTGCGTGTCAGCGTCGGGTCTATGGTGGGCGAGGAGACCATTCTCAGGGTGCCCTTTGCCGACATTGTGCGCGGCGACAACACGTCACGCTCGTTCATAGGCTCGTTGTCGCCCTTGAAGATCATGGCCCTGCAGTCTTTCTTTCTGCTCGGCTCCATAGTGTGGCGCGGGCGCGCCTTTGCCAAGACCGTCGGGGCTCTCTTCGGGCTGGGCCTGCTGCTCTACCTTGTGTCGGCCGGCGTGTCTGTGGCTTTTCTCTACGTCAGGGCCAGGCTGCCCTTCTCCTTCTTCTTCTCGCCGCTCTCCTACGTGCCCGGATGGGTGGTGTATGCTGTGATGCTGTTCAACTATATTCTCGCCTTCATGCGCCTGCGCGAAGCCGAGACCATACAGCGATGGTAGGCCTATGGAGTTTCAGGAAAACAGCAAACCCATCTATCTCCAGATCGTAGACCGCATCTGCGCGCTCATCATGGACGGCACCTATCTCCCCGGGGGCCGCATCCCCTCGGTGAGAGACTATGCCATGTCTCTGCAGGTCAATCCCAACACCGTGATGAGGAGCTATGAGTATCTGAGCCGCGAGAAGGTGGTGTTCAACAAGCGAGGCATAGGCTTCTTCATCTGCGAGGATGCCAAACCCAATGTGGAGAGACTCAACCGCGAGACATTCTTCAACGGCGAGATACAACAGATGTTCCAGCGCATCAGCCAGCTGAGAATCCCCCCGTCGCAACTCGCCGAGCTTTACGAGAAATATCTGGCCGAAAACAATCAATGAAGAAATCTACATATCTTATGCTCGGGGCCACGGTCATATGTGTCGTGGCCACCGCCCTCTTCCTCCTGACGGGCATTGCCTCTCAGGACATATCTATCTATGTGTCTGCCAAGGACAACAGGGCAGACATTGTGCATCCCCTCGACACTGTGTCGGTGCCGCTCACAGACCTCGCGCTCGACAGTGTGCCGCCTGAGCCGCCTGCGGCAGTCGGGAATGCGCCCGTCCTCGCCGCGGCCGAGTCCAGGCCCTCGCCGGAGCCGTCTGCCACAGTACAGAAAGCGCCGGACCTCACCGTAGCCAAGCCCGTGCCCTCGTCCAAGGCGGCTGTCAACGTAGTGGCATTCTCTGAAAACCGTCCCGACTACCGCTTCAACATAGGCGGATTCAAGGGCTACGGCGTGCGCGAGAGCGCCTCTGTCTCACGTCCCGTCCTCATAGCCGACGAGGAGTGGGCCAAGGCCGTGAAGATGACGCTGAACCTGCATACACTCAAGGTGGAGGTAGACATCAAGAGGCTCACAGACAGCTACGGGCCCTATTTCCAGGCGCGCAACATCTGCCCGGTCACCGTTGTGGTGCCCAAGGGATGGCTCAGGGGAGCGTCGCTGGGGACACGCACCCTCTATCTCGATTCGATACGGGCAGACAAGTTCATCGCCGTCTCGGCAGACCGCATCACCCTCACGGGATGCCGGTTCGCGGAGCTCGAATGTGCCGGACGCCGCCTCAACGAGCTCAAGCTGGTCGACACCACCATCGGCGTGGCCGATATCCGCGTGGTCTCGCCCTCGTTCCTGCTCACGGGCACCTCGGGAGCATCCGGCGTGTCGCAGATGAATATCCGCTCGGTCTCCACAGGCAACGACGCCCACATCCGGGTGCGGGGCCTGCGCATCGACGAGCTCTGCTGGGACGAACCCGGCCATGACACCAACGTTACCGTCTCATCCAAGAATCCCGTCAACTTCAAGCGCAGATAGGCCCGGACTTTTTGGATATGTCGCGGTTTTTTGCTAATTTAGCGTATTGAATTAAGCAAAAAACAGATCTAACTTACATATATCCGAAAATAATGTCCTCTCATCGCTATTGCGTCATAATGTGCGGGGGTGTCGGAAGCCGTTTCTGGCCCTACTCGCGCGAAGACTGTCCCAAACAGTTCATAGATTTCTTAGGCACCGGGCGCTCCCTGCTCCAGATGTCCTACGACCGTATCCTGCCCATAGTCCCCAAGGAGAATATCGTTGTGGTGACCAATGCCCGCTATGCCGGCCTGATACGCGAGCAGCTGCCCGACCTCGAGCCCGGCAACATCCTGCTCGAGCCTGCGCGCCGCAACACGGCTCCGTGCATAGCCTGGGCGGCCTATCATATCCACGCGCTCGACCCCGAGGCATCGATGATAGTGACGCCCAGCGACCACCTCATCACGGGCGAGAGCGTCTTTGAGGATTGTGTGCGCCGCGGGTTCGGCTTTGTGGAGAGCCGCGACGCCCTGCTGACGCTCGGCATCACCCCCACGCGCCCCGACACCGGATACGGCTACATACAGATAGGCGGCCCCGTGGAGCCAGGCATCCTCAAGGTGAAGACCTTCACCGAGAAGCCCGGCCTCGAGCTGGCCAAGGTATTCCTCGAGTCAGGCGAGTTTTTCTGGAACGCAGGCATCTTCCTCTGGAAAGCCTCGGCCATCATCGACGCCCTGCGCAAGCACGACTCAGACCTCACGGCTCTCTTCGACACCGGCCTCGCCGACTTCGGGACCCCCTCCGAGGCGGACTTCATCGCGCGCAACTTCGAGTCTTGCCCCGCCAACTCGATAGACTATGCCGTCATGGAGAAGGCAGACAACGTCTATGTCGAGTGTGCCGACTTTGCATGGAGCGACCTCGGGACGTGGAGCTCGCTCTACGACAACTCGCCCAAGACCGAGGGCACCAACGTCACCCGCGACGCCCGTGTCCTGGCCTACGAGGCCGAGGGCAACATGGTGGCCGTCCCCTCGGGCAAGCTCGTTGTGATAGACGGCCTCTCTGACTATATCGTGGCCGACACCGGCGACGTCCTGCTCATCTGTCCCAAGAGCCAGGAACAGCGCATAAGGCAGATGGTCACCGACGTCCGCCTCAAGTATGGCGACGACGCTCTCTGACAGCAATCCCGGACACACCGCATATCCCCACACCCATTCACCTCTGTCCCCCCCCACACCCGCTATGACCACACCGCTCCCACCCGCCCGCGGAGAGCAGCTGGGTGGCCGCCGGTTTGGCGGGGTGGGGCGGGGCGGCCGCTGGGGGGGGGCCAGCTGGCCGCGGCCCCGGGGGCGGGGGAGCGGGGGGGGGG
>JAIDJD010000350.1 GCA_029052375.1 Duncaniella sp.
GAGATGCCTGATTCGGTGTCGTCTGTGATGTGCTGGCATATTGAGTAGTCTGCGGTCTCCTTGTACAGTCCGAGGCTTCCGGCCGGAACATGAAGCACACATTTTATGTAAGGATCCCATGGTTCGGCATCCTTTTTCCAATAGGCGCGAATCTGTCCGGGGATTATTCGCCCCAGACTTAAATTGCAGTCTGTGGATTCTGTGGCAGGGGGTGTAGCTGAATTATAGTAGATGTGCTCGATTCTTGTGGGTGTAAGCCTGTAACAGAACCAGTTTTCATAGCCTTGAGTGGGGTGTTTTTCGAAATGCACATATTGTCCGGTTCCAATCCAGTTCAGGCCAGTCCATGCTACGTTGCGTCCGAGAGTGACAGTGCGCATATTGTAGCATCCCGACAGGGTATGTTTTTCTATCCTGGTGACATTGTCAGGTATTGTCATCGTTGTCAATGACGTACACAGCGAGAATGCTCCCATCTCAAGCTTTTCGAGCGAGGATGGCAGTGTGACGTCCTGCAGGTTTGTGCAAGACTGGAAGGCCCACGCGCCTATCCTTTTCAGGCCTTCGGGAAATACTATGGTCTTGAGCTCCTCGACGAGGCTGAAAGCTCGCTCGCCGATGGCGATTACCTGATACTCGTTATTGTTGTATGTGACGCTCTTCGGTATTGTCACATACTGCATGGTATAGGCACTTTTGGGCTTGGCGTCCGGAAAATCGGGGTCATTAAAGTGGTAGGTTCCCTCATAGTAATATGAATCAGTGACCAGTGAAAGGTCAATGGTGTTCTCGGATGTTACTTCCACTCCACCGTCGATGATGTTGTAGCAGAGGTCGCCTACCTTGAAGTCGTAAGCGTTGGCCGATGTGGCCGCAAGCACTGTGATGAGCGCGGCCGCACCACGCGGGATTAAGGTTTTCATTGTTCGGTGAGATTAAAATTTATGATTCGATTGCAAGTTACGCATAAAACCCAAAAAAAACAAATAGTTAGGTGGTGTTTAACACTCTATAACACAGCCGTCCCCGCCTTGGCCGTTGG
>JAIDJD010000351.1 GCA_029052375.1 Duncaniella sp.
CAGGTATTACTTTATTCATCAGTTTTAATTGTTATAAAATGTTAAATATTGTTAATCCCCCCCCCTAAATTTTGTGTTTTTTAGATTTTTATCGCTAATTTTGCAGAACCGAAGAGGCGAAGACCCCAAGTTCTTTGCCGTGGCACCACTTAATTGATATGTCAGGAAAATATATGAAAACTTGATTTTTGTATTTCTGAGAGACGCCAAAGATATAATGTTCTTAAGGTAAAACGCTTTTTTAAGACACCTTTTCTACATCACGCCTGCAAAGGCGACGACACACTGATAATAAATTCACACAACGTGATGAAGCTACTTCTTACATCCAATCTGTCAGCAGGCATATTGCGTGCGCGCCGTAGACTGGCCTCCTTTGCGGCGGCGGCCGTCGTTGTGGCCATGGCCATATGTGCCGGGCCGTCTGCCTCGGCCGAGACTGTCAATCTCAAGACCAACCTCCTGTATGACGCCCTGCTCAACGTCAACATCGGCGCCGAGGCCCGCCTGGCTCCCCGCTGGTCTGCCGACGTCAATGCCGACATGAACTTCTGGACCCTCTCCAACGGACGCAAGTGGCGCCACTGGTTCGTACAGCCCGAGGTGCGCTACTGGCTCTGCGAGGCCACGGCCGGACACTTCTTCGGCGTACACCTCCACGGCGGCCAGTACAATATAGCCCGAACAGGCAAGGGCTTCATGTTCCTCGGGACAGACTTCCGCAACCTCCGCGAACAGCGCTACCAGGGCTGGTTTGCGGGCGCCGGCATCTCGTACGGTTACAGTTGGGTGTTCAGCCGCCACTGGGGCCTCGAGGCCGAGATCGGTCTCGGATGGGCCTACTCGCGCTACGACGTCTTCCCCTGCTCCGGATGCGGACGCAAGATCAAGAGCAACCAGCATCACAACTATGTAGGCCCCACCAAGGCGGCCATCAACCTTGTCTACTCCTTCTAATCCACAAGCACAGCAATGAACAAGCACAATACAAGCCGCGCCCTCGGCGCCCTCTTCCTTGCGGCAACGGTAGCGGGAGCAGTCTCCGCCGCCCCCGTCCAGCCTGTCAAGAGCGTCAAGGTGTTGTCGTCCGAGGTACAGCGCTCGGAGACCAAGCTCATGGTGAGCACCGTCCTCGACGTCGAGCCCCTCCGCAAGCTCAAGACCAACCGCGAGGTGTGGATACGCCCCGTCATCTACTCCAACCAGACAGCCGACTCCCTGGCCCTGCCCGAGTTCTGCCTGGCCGGCCACAACCGCTACATACTGCTCCAGCGCCAGGCCCGCAGCGACTCTCAGCGCCGTGCCGTCCACCGCTCGGCCAATCTCTCGACATTCCCCGTCGACGCCATCGTCGAGTTCCAGCCCTGGATGCAGGACGCCCGCGTGGAGTATCTTGTCAGCGAGGCTGGATGCTGTTCGTATGTCAAGGACAAGGAGATAGTCCCCGGCCCTGACATCGACTTCATACCCCGCGTCTTCGAGGCGACAGACTGGGTCTACATCACGC
>JAIDJD010000352.1 GCA_029052375.1 Duncaniella sp.
GAGGTCGTGTGTGACGTAGATGAAGGTGCAGTCGGGGCGCGACTGTTCTATGGTGTCCCAGAGCGAGCGTATAGACGAGGGGTGGAGGAAGAGCCCGGGCGAGTCTACGAAGACCAGTGAGCCCGGGGGGGCGTAGGTGACGGCTCCGAGATAGTAGAGGACGGCTTTCTCGCCGTCAGAGAGCTTGCCTGCGGCGTATGTGTCCTCGTTGTCCTCGCGGCTGAAGAGCATACGGCCGCTCTCGATGAGGACGCGATTGTCCGGGAAGACTTTCTCCCAGCTCTCGATGACGCCCTCGAGGCGGGTCGAGGGCATACGGCGGCGTTTCTCGCGCATTCCGCGAAACTTGAAGTCGACCAGTGTGAGCATCTCCTCGTTGAGCATCAGGGCCAGCAGGCGGTCAAACTCTCCCTTGAGGTCGGTGCGCATCAGGGCCGCGCCTCGTGTGGCCTCGCGGTAGAGGATGTCTATCGACCCCGGGGTGCTGTCTTCGCGGTCTTGCTCGTAGAGGGCTTTGAGGGCCGACAGGTGGAAGGCTTCCGGGCCGAGCGAGGCTGAGAAGGCCGCCGCAAAGCGGGTCTTGCCTGCGCCGTTGGCGCCGATGATGGTGAGGTTGGGCGATGTCTCGGTGTCTATCTGGAGCGGGCGCCCGTTGGTGCGTTTGGGAAGGGTGAGGAGTGGCATATTGGAGTTGAAAGTTGAGAGTTGAAAGAGGGGTAGTTTAGAGTTGGGAGTTGAGAGTTGGAGTATATATGTCTTTCAACTCTCAACTCAAAGAACTTTAAACTTTAAAAAAGAACTACTGAGGAGGCTGAGATGGTCAGGGCGTGGGCTGTGCCGGAGGTTGTGGCGGCCGAGGTGGAGAATTTATAGTGTGATATCTCGTAGCCTGCTGAGGCCCGGGCCGAGAAGCTGTCTGTGAATCTCATCGAGAGCGAGGCGTCGGCTCGGCCTGTGGCTGTGCCTTGCCCTGCATGGACCTCGCTGTGGGCGTGGGCGAGGTTGACGCGGTAGCCCGCTCCGGCGTCTGCCGTGAATGATAGGCGCCGGCTAAGAGGCACGGTATAGGAGGGGAGCATGGAGAACCCCAGGGAGTTGAGATTCCTTGCATATGTGTCTGTGCCGGAGGCGCACGATATTATAGGTGTGGCGAGCCATGCGGCCTCGGCTGACAGCCGCCACCGCTCGCCAAGGGGGAGGCCTCCGCGGAGAGCTGTGGCGAGGCCGGGGAGACACTTTATGCCGCAGTCGCCCACGCGCGTCTCGCCGAAGGTGAGGCGCAGGCCGGTGGAGACTTCAAGGAAAGGCCGTATGGCATCGCCGCCTTCGGGGACCGAGAGCGGGCCTGCCCCTCTGCCGCCCATGATGAGGTCGGCCAGCAGGTAGCCGAGCTGTGTGGAGAGTATGCCTATGCCTGCTCCGGCGGCCACGTCCGAGGGATAGTGGTGGCGGTCGGCCACACG
>JAIDJD010000353.1 GCA_029052375.1 Duncaniella sp.
GGCATCAGCGATATCAACGAGATTGTCGGCTGTATATGAGGAATGCGCTCATCCTTGCCTGCTGCGCTCCGGGGCTTCTCGCGGCTACAGCCTGCGGAGGCCTCTCCTCCGAAGCCAAACAGATTGCAGGAGACTACTTCAACACCGAGCTCTCGCAGACCGAACCGGTTATGGAGCTGGGCAAAGATGGCAGATGCGTCATCAGGGCTATCCGTCCGGGAGTGCTAACCTACAGCGTCGACGGCACATGGAATGTCGAGAACGACTCGCTCGTCATCATGCTCGACCCCTCCACCCTGCAGAGCCGAGGAGACTCAACCCTCATCGGCGACATCCCTGAAAGATATGCTGTGAGAATCATCGACCATACAGACTTCAACCTCACTCTCGAGCAGGGCGGAGCTTCATATCTATACACCCGCCACAACAGCAAGTAACACCCGGCAAAACCTCCCATACCTCCCCTCTGTATCAGAATTTCATATCCTAAAGTCTATGAAAATCGCCCGCCTCCTCATCATACCCGCCATAACGGGATTCTTAATCACAGCCTGCTCGGACAGCACCTCCATCTCAGAACGAGTGGCCGCCGCAGAGATGGCCTATGCCGCCGAAGACGTCGCATCGACACGACGCATCATCGACGACATCATGTCTGACCATGCCGCCAAGGGGTCTGTCACCGCTACAGAACTGGCACGCCTGTCGATACTCTATATGCAGCTCAACGACCGCACAGACGACCATGAGGCCGTAGACCTGGCCGCGGACTGCTATCGCGAGGCATACCTGGCCGACGCCGACTCGGCGGCTTATTACTACAACCACCTCCCTGCCGACAACCAGAAGTATGCCATGGCCCTCGCGTCGATAGTACACTCGATGGACAACCCCAAATCCCTGCACGACATCACAGAACAAGACCGCGAGTTCCCGGACTCGATAGAAGAATAACAGCTTATGGACTGGAAAGAAGCCCTGATGCAGAAGATGGCCTCGGGCACCATACCGGTAGACGACACCCCGGACCCTGAAACCCCCGAACAGCTCAAGACCGACGAGCTGCGTGTCCTGACAGACCGGAAGGGTCGCAAAGGCAAGACAGCCACTATAGTGGAGGGCTTCACCTGCCCGGACGAGGAAGTGGCAAGAATAGCCTCATCGCTCAAGACCAGGCTCGGCACAGGAGGCTCTTCGAGAGGCGGCGAGATTCTCATTCAGGGAGACTATGCCGCAAAGGTAGCAAGCATACTCAAAGAATCAGGATACAGGGTAAAATGCTGCTGATACACAAAGCGTCGGCCGGATCAGGCAAGACCTTCAGCCTGGCCCGTCAATACCTTGTGCATATCCTTGGCCAGAAGATGGAGGACGGCAGGTACCGCCTCCGCAGGAAGGGCGAGCGAGGCCTGCACAGACGCATCCTCGCCATCACCTTCACCAATAAGGCGACCGAGGAGATGAAGAGCCGTATAATCCATGAACTGGCCGTCCTCGCCGGACTGGAACCCGGATGGGACAAGGATAAGAAAAGCCCCCACCTCGAGTATCTCACAGAAAAGCTCGACACAACTCCGGACCAGATAGCCGAGGTGTCGCGCGTTGCGCTGAAAGAATTGCTCTTCGATTTCAACGACTTCAATGTCAGCACCATCGACTCGTTCTTCCAGTCGGTGTTGCGTGCCTTTGCGCATGAGGCCGAGGTTTCAGGCTCGTACAATGTAGAGCTCGACGATACCGAGGTGATATCGAGCAGCGTCGACTCGCTGCTCCAGGACCTCAACCACACCGGAGCCGTTGAGGACACACGCGAGATACTGCGGTGGCGGTCCCTGTTAATGACCAATAAAATCGAACACGGCTCTACATTCAATATCTTCAACCGCTCGTCGGGTGCATTCAGTGGGCTCGTTGAATTTGTGGACGACATAGCCGACGACGACTACCGCAAGCACGAGAAGGGGATTCTCTCCTATCTCGACAGCGGCAACTTCGAGACATTCAGAAAAGAGCTCGACAAGAAACAGGCCATACTCCGCAAGCAGGCGACAAGCATCTGCTCGCAGGCCGCGGCCCTCACCGTGGGCAAAGAGGGCGAGGAGAGGGTGAAGCATATCAACGCCAACGTCCTCAACCCGATAAGGAAATGGGCGGAAAAAGGCATGGGCAATCCGCCATCGGCAACACTCTTGAAAGCGGCCGCGAACATAGAGAATGCCTATAAGGCAAGCGGCAAGAAACAGCCCCGGCTGAGAGAGCTCCTCGACGGGCCGATAAGCCAGGCCATCGACGCCATCGTCTCCATATATCCGCAACTGACATACATAGCCCTGCTGCGCAACAATGTCTATTATCTCGGCCTACTGTCATATATAAGCCGTTATATGCGCAAGTTCAGACTCGAGAATTCCACAATACTCCTGTCCGACACAAACACCCTGCTCTCGGCCATAATCGGCGACACAGACTCGCCGTTTCTTTATGAAAAAATAGGCACAAGGTTTGAAAACTATCTTATAGATGAGTTTCAGGACACATCCTACAGCCAGTGGCACAACCTCGAGCACCTCGTGAGAGAGAGCTCGGCCAACGGCGCGGACAACCTTGTCATAGGCGACGAGAAGCAGAGCATCTACCGGTTCCGCGGGTCTGACTCGTCTCTGCTGCACAATCTCGCCAGAACGATGAAAGACCTCGAGACAGAAGAGAAAGGGACCAAAGCAGAGGAGAACACCAACTGGCGCTCGAGCGTAGAGGTCATACAGTTCAACAACACATTGTTCTCAGCAATCTCCGGCGACCCGAATTTCAAGGAGATATACAGCGGAGTAGCCCAGCACATATCGCCAAAGAACTATGGCAAGCATGGATATGTAGCCGTCGAGGTCACCAAGGCGGGGCCCAGAGACAAGGACATATATGTCCCCAAGGCCCTCGACTTCATGGCCGACAATCTAAGGCGCCAGCTGATGTCAGGCTACAAACCGGGCGACATTGCCATACTTGTGCGCACACGCGCCGAGGGCGAGAAAGTCATTTCTCACCTCCAGGACCTCAGGATGGCAGACCCGACATTCCCGCGGTTCAACATTGTTTCGGACAAGTCTTACCTCATATCCAGCTCGCCTGCCGTAAGGCTTGTGGTCAGCACACTGCGCTACCTCACCGCGCTTGAATTCAACCCGAAGAAACACAAGCGGTCGCGCAAGGAGGTAGCCCGCATACAGACAGATTTCGAAGCCTCGTATGCCCAGTCCGAATCTCCTTCCGACTCGCTCGAGACAGCCATCCGCGGGCTTGAGGAGCGAAGGAAAATCAGCCAGGACACAACCGAGGCGATGGAAATAGAGACCAAGGCCGTCAAGTCGGTAGACCTCTACTCTCTCACAGAGGAAATCATAAAAGAAATCCCTGAACGCGGACGCAGAGACGAGGCAGTCTTCATCACAGCCTTCCAGGATATGGTGGCCGACTTCACAGCCCGAGGCCAGAGCGACATACGCACATTCCTCGAGTGGTGGGACGAGCATGGCTCAGACCAGTCTGTGGCCGGCGCCGAAGACCCCATGGCCATCAAAGTGCTCACTGTCCACAAGTCAAAGGGTCTCGAATTCGCGTGTGTACACGTGCCTTTCGCCGCCTTTGCCCGAAGCACCAACAAGGTGGAGAGAGCGTGGTTCAAGATACCCCCTGTTCCGGGCATTGATCCCGGCATACAGCCGGAAATGATGCCGCTGGACATTGTGGACTCCATGCAGCACACCCCTCTTGACGACAAATACGAAGAAATCAGGCGCAAGCGCCAGCTCGACTACCTCAACCTTCTCTATGTGGCATTCACAAGAGCCGTGGACGAGCTGACGGTGAGCTTCAATATCAGCGACAGCAAATCAGACGTCAAGCCGGTCAACGTCTTGATGAACGATGCCATCCTTGGCGCAGACAAGGCGTATTGCCAGTCAAAAGAGGCCGAGGCCGAGCTAAGGGAGGGCGAGCCGTCGCTATACATCAGTCTCGCGGACAAGTATTCGGACGGCCGCCTGACCATAGGCAAGCCGACCAGACACAGCGAAGAGAAAAAAGGGCCCAAAGCGGCGCTCGACCCCTCGAAAGGCGATGTAATAGAATCTTACCGCCTTTCGGAGGCCAGGAATCCCTGGTCTCTGACGCGGGCCGAAAACGTCCGCATCAACGCAGCTCCGACCGCACGCGAGCGCGGTCTGGTGTTCCACTACATATTGTCTCAGATACTTACCGCCAGCGATATCCCATCGGCCTTTGCCAGGGCCAAAGCCTCACAGCCAGAGAACATGAACGTGGAAGGCATGAGAGAGATATTTGAACGTAGCCTCGACAATCCGCTTGTGGCCAAGTGGTTTGCGCCGTCCTCCCGGGTATTGATGGAACGCGAGGCCCTCACGAGCGGCGGAAAAATCAAGAGATTCGACCGTGTGGTCTGGACCCGCGACGGCGAGCTCTTCCTCATAGACTACAAGACGGGCGGACAGGACCCCAAGGTGTACAGCAGGGATATGAAGGAGTATATCGACTTCTTCAAGTCTGCCAGATATCCCCAGGTCAGAGCATTCCTCTTCTTCCTTGACAAGGGCCAGATAATAGAAATAATCCCGTGACGGAGTTTTTTTCGGTCTTTTTGTCCGATTTAGCGCGATTTTTAGTAATTTTGCACCGTCAAAACCATACAGGTCTTTTCTGCGGGACAGAGGATGTCCCCCCGACAACGCCGAATCATTAAGTCACTACTTATATAATCATGATTGACAATCTGCCACCCATCAAGGTGTTTTCAGGTACACGTTCAACCTATATGGCCGAAGAGATCTGCCAGGAATTAGGTTGCGGACTGGGCAAAATGAACATCCAGTACTTTGCCGACGGAGAGTTTGAGGTTTCCTTCGAGGAGTCTATCCGCGGCTGCGAGGTCTATCTCGTACAGTCCACTTTCCCCAACACTGACAATCTGATGGAGCTGCTCCTGATGATTGACGCCGCCAAGCGCGCCTCGGCCGCATCCATCATCGCAGTGATGCCCTACTTCGGCTGGGCCCGTCAGGACCGCAAGGACAAGCCCCGTGTCTCCATAGCCGCCAAGCTTGTAGCCAACCTCCTCACAGCCGCAGGCGTAGACCGCGTCATCACCATGGACCTGCACGCAGACCAGATACAGGGCTTCTTCGATGTCCCCGTCGACCATCTCTACGCATCGTCCGTGTTCATCCCCTACATCAAGTCGCTCCAGCTCAAGGACCTTGTCATCGCCTCGCCTGACGTGGGTGGCGCCAAGCGTGCCAACAACTACGCCAAGTATCTCAACGTGCCCCTCGTGCTCTGCCACAAACAGCGCGCCAAGGCCAACGTCGTGGCCAACATGACCGTCATCGGCGACGTTCAGGACAAGGACGTCATCATCATAGACGACATGGTGGACACCGCCGGCACCATCACCAAGGCCGCAGACCTGATGAAGCAGAACGGAGCCCGCTCTGTACGCGCCCTCTGCTCGCACGCCATCATGAGCGACCCCGCGTCTGAACGCGTCGACAAGTCGGCCCTCACAGAGATGATGTTCACAAACTCCATCCCCTTCAACAAGCAGTGCAAGAAGGCCACAATACTCTCTGTGGCCCGCCTGTTCGCCGACACCATCCGCCGTGTCCACACCCACGAATCCATCTCCTCACAATACCTTATCAAGTAACAACATGAACTTACGCAATATGTTGCTCTGCGCCGGAGCCGCCGCCGGAATGATGGCCTGTTCAGATGCAGGCAATGCAGACGAGGGCACCATCATAGACAAGCCCGACTTCAAGTCGTCTACAGGCATCTTTGACATTGACGCTCTCGAGGCCCTCGGCCGCGTCAGCGCAGTGAAGGCTTCGCCGGACGGCTCAAGGGTGCTCTTCGGCATCTCTTACGAGAGCGTCGAGCTCAACAAGAGCAACAACGACCTCTACACAATGGCACCCGACGGGTCTGACCTCAAGCGTCTCACCCGCACCGCATCGAGCGAGAGCAATTTCTGCTGGATAGACGGAGGCAAGAAGATTGCCTTCACCTACCCCGTCGACGGCAAGCCCCAGGTGTTTGTAATGGAGGCTGACGGCTCGGGACGCAAGCAGGTGTCGGATGTGGAGAAGGGCGTCGAAGGATTCCTCTTCTCGCCCGACGGCACCAAGGTGATTGTCGTAAGCTCAATAAAATTCTCGCGCGACGCCGCCGACATCTACCCCGACCTGCCCAAAGCTACCGGACGTGTCTTCGACGACATGATGTACAAGCACTGGGACGAGTGGGTTACCGAAATACCTCACCCCTTCGTGGGCACATTCGACGGCAACAAGATTTCCGGTATCGAGGACATCATGGCCGACGAGCCCAGCTTCGAGTCGCCCATGAAGCCTTTCGGCGGCATCGAGTCTTTCGCCTGGGCACCCGACTCGAAAAGCCTGGTCTACACCTCGCGCAAAAAGGAGGGTGTGCAGTATGCCGTCTCCACCAACTCAGACCTTTACCTCTACAACCTCGAGGACAAGTCTACCCGCAACCTCACAGAAGGGATGATGGGCTACGACACCAACCCCGCCTTCTCGCCCGACGGTTCGACACTCGCATTCCTCTCCATGGAACGCGACGGATATGAGAGCGACAAGAACCGCCTCTTCGCCCTCGACATGGCCACCGGCGAAAAGACCGACCTCACTGCCGACTGGGACTATACCGTAGACCAGTTTGCATGGGCTCCCGACGGACGCAGCCTCTACTTCATCGCGGCCAAGGACGGAGTGATGCCTGTCTTCAAGATGGGTCTCGACCGCACTGTCAGCGTCATAGCCCAGGGCGAATGCGACTACGCCGCCCTCGCCCCCCTCGCCGACGGCTCGCTGGTCACACTGCGCCACTCGATGCTCTACCCCAACGAGGTCTACAATGTCTCTCCCGCGGGCGAGGTGAAGCAGATCTCAAACGTCAACACCGACCTTCTTGCCTCGCTCAAGATGCCTACTGTATCCAAGCGCATGGTGACCACCACAGACGGCAAGGAGATGCTTGTCTGGGCCATCTATCCACAGGATTTCGACTCCACCAAGACTTATCCCTCGCTTCTCTACTGCCAGGGCGGACCCCAGCAGGCCGTCAGCCAGTTCTGGAGCTACCGCTGGAACTTTGCCCTCATGGCCTCCAACGGCTACATAGTCATTGCCCCCAACCGCCGCGGTCTCCCCGGCTTCGGCACAGAGTGGAACGCACAGATCTCGGGCGACTATCCCGGACAGAATATGCGCGACTATCGCGCCGCTGTTGACGACATGAAGAAGGAGCCCTACATAGACCATGCCCGCATCGGCGCCACCGGCGCAAGCTATGGCGGATTCTCGGTCTACTGGCTCGCAGGCAACCACGACAAGCGCTTTGCCGCGCTCCTCGCCCACGCAGGCATCTTCAACATGGAGGCCCAATATCTCGAGACCGAAGAGATATGGTTTGCCAACTGGTATATGGGCGGCGGTGCATGGAAC